>NZ_JBCEWQ010000055.1:0-49544 GCF_038448545.1 Streptomyces sp. CLV115 | reverse complement strand
CCCTCGCCCCCCTGACCACCTTCCGGCTGGGCGGCCCCGCCACCCGCCTCCTCACGGCGACGACCGACGCCGAGGTGATCGAAGCCGTGCGCGAGGCGGACGGGAGCGGCACTCCGCTGCTCGTCATCGGCGGCGGCAGCAACCTGGTCATCGGCGACAAGGGCTTCGACGGCACCGCCCTGCGCATCGCCACCGAGGGCTTCGCGCTGGACGGCACGGCACTGGAGCTCGCCGCCGGGGAGATCTGGACGGACGCCGTGGCCCGTACCGTCGAAGCCGGTCTCGCGGGCATCGAATGCCTGGCCGGAATCCCGGGATCCGCGGGTGCGACCCCGATCCAGAACGTCGGCGCGTACGGCCAGGAGGTCTCCTCCACCATCACGGAGGTCGTCGCCTACGACCGGCACACCGAGGAAACGGTCACCATTCCGAACGCCGAGTGCGCGTTCTCGTACCGGCACAGTCGTTTCAAGGCCGAACCCGACCGTTTCGTGGTGCTGAGGGTCCGCTTCGAGCTGGAGGACGCGGGCGGCCTGTCCGCGCCGCTGAAGTACGCCGAGACGGCCCGCGCCATGGGCGTCGAACAGGGCGAGCGGGTGCCCGCGGCGGCCGCCCGCGAGACCGTGCTCGGGCTCCGCGCCGGCAAGGGCATGGTGCTGGACCCGGCCGACCACGACACCTGGTCGGCCGGCTCCTTCTTCACCAACCCGATCCTGACGGAGGCGGAGTACGCGGCGTTCCTCACCCGCGCCGCGGACCGGCTCGGCCCGGGGGCGACGCCCCCCGCCTTCCCCGCGGACGGGGGACGCGTCAAGACCTCCGCGGCCTGGCTCATCGACAAGGCCGGTTTCACCAAGGGGTACGGCGCCGGCCCGGCCCGCATCTCCACCAAGCACACCCTCGCCCTCACCAATCGCGGCGAGGCGGCCACCGAGGACCTCCTCGCGCTCGCCCGCGAGGTCGTCGCAGGGGTCCGCGAGGCATTCGGCGTCACGCTCGTCAACGAACCGGTGACGGTCGGCGTGAGCCTGTAGGCCGCGCGGGGCGGGCCCCGGCCCGCTCAGTACGCCACGCCCACGCCCTGCTTCACCGACGCCGGGTCGTCGGTCAGGGCCAGCATCGCGTGCGCCACATCGGCCCGCGAGATGGTCCGGCCGCTGCGCGGAGCGCCGCCGACGACCGTCCGGTACTTCCCCGTCAGCGGCCCGTCGGTGAGCTTCGGCGGCCGTACGGACGTCCAGTCCGTCGCGCTCCGGGCCAGCGCGGCCTCCATCAGCGTCAGGTCCGCGTAGACCTCCTTGAGGACCGCCCCGATCACCTTGCGGGCCAGCCGGTCCGGCAGCGGGTCGTCGGCCGGCCGGGGGCCGACCGGGGCCGCGCTGACGACCAGCAGCCGCCGTACCCCCTCCGCCTCCATCGCGGCCAGCACCGACCCGGTGAGCCGCTCGGCGACCCCGTCCGCCTTCCGGCCGCGCGAGCCGAGCGCGGAGAGCACCGCGTCCCGGCCCGCGACCGCCTCGCGCAGCGCCTCCGGGTCGTCCATGCGCGCGACGGTGTGGACCCGTACGTCGGAGAGCGGGACGGGCAGCCGCGCCGGGTCGCGGACCACCGCCGTCACCTCGTGGCCCGCCGCCAGCGCCTGGCGGACGATCTCCTGACCGACGCCGCCCGTGGCGCCGAACACCGTGATCCTCATTGCGCACCCTCCCAGGGTGGGTAAGTATTCACTCACCCCTAGAGTGAGTGGATACTCACCACCTCGTCAAGCCTCGTTGGAGTACGCATGGAGCAGAAGCCGGCCCGCGTCCGCGTCATCGACGCCGCCCATCAGCTGATGCTCACCATCGGCCTGGCCCGCGCCACCACCAAGGAGATCGCCAGGGCCGCGGGCTGCTCGGAGGCCGCGCTCTACAAGCACTTCGCGAGCAAGGAAGAGCTGTTCGTGACGGTGCTCAAGGAGCGGCTTCCCAGGCTCAACCCGCTGCTGAAACGGCTTGTCGTGTCACCCGGGGCGGGGGAGCGGAGCGTCGAGCAGAACCTCACCGAGATCGCCCGCCAGGCCGCGCTCTTCTACGAGCAGAGCTTCCCGATCGCCGCCTCGCTGTACGCCGAGCCCAGGCTCAAGGAACGCCACAACGAGGCGATGCGGGAGCTCGGCACCGGCCCGCACATGCCCATCAGGGGCCTGGACGCCTATCTGCGCTCCGAACAGGCGGCCGGCCGGGTCCGCGCCGACGCGGACACCTACGCGGCCGCTTCGCTGCTGATGGGGGCCTGCGCACAACGCGCCTTCGCCTACGAGGCCACGGCGGACGGAGAGCCGCCGCAGCCCCTCGACGAGTTCGCCGCGTCCCTGGCGAGCACGCTGATGCGCGGCGTCGGCGCCTGATCCGGAGCCCTACCCCGCGGGCTTCGCCAGCCAGTCGTCGACGCCCGCCAGGAGCTGCGCCCGCACCGGAGCCGGTGCGGCGGAGCCCCGGACCGACTGCCGGGCCAGCTCGGCCAGTTCCTCGTCGGTGAACGCGTGGTGGCGCCGCACCAGGTCGTACTGCGCGGCCAGCCGGGAACCGAAGAGCAGCGGATCGTCCGCGCCCAGCGCCATCGGCACCCCGGCCTCGAACAGTTTGCGCAGCGGTACGTCGGCGGGCTTCTCGTAGACGCCGAGCGCCACGTTCGACGCGGGGCACACCTCGCAGGTCACCCCGGCCTCCGCCAGCCGGCGCATCAGCCGGGGGTCCTCCGCCGCCCGCACCCCGTGCCCGACCCGGGCCGCGTCGAGGTCGTCCAGGCAGTCCCGGACGCTGGACGGGCCCGACAGCTCGCCCCCGTGCGGTGCGGCGAGCAGGCCGCCCTCCCGGGCGATGGCGAAGGCGCGGTCGAAGTCGCGGGCCATCCCGCGCCGCTCGTCGTTGGAGAGCCCGAATCCGACCACGCCCCGGTCCGCGTACCGCACCGCGAGCCGGGCGAGCGTCCGGGCGTCCAGCGGATGCTTCATCCGGTTCGCCGCGATCACCACCCGGATCGGCAGCCCGGTCCCGCGCGAGGCGCTGTCCACCGCGTCCAGGATGATCTCGATCGCCGGGATCAGTCCGCCGAGCAGCGGCGCGTACGAGGTGGGGTCGACCTGGATCTCCAGCCAGCCCGAGCCGTCCGCGACGTCCTCCTGGGCCGTCTCGCGCACCAGCCGCTGAATGTCCTCGGGGGACCTGAGACAGGACCGGGCGATGTCGTAGAGCCGCTGGAAGCGGAACCATCCGCGCTCGTCCGTGGCCCGCAGCTTCGGCGGCTCGCCGCCGGTCAGGGCATCGGGCAGGTGCACGCCGTACTTGTCGGCGAGTTCGAGCAGGGTCGTCGGCCGCATCGACCCGGTGAAATGCAGGTGCAGGTGGGCCTTGGGCAACAGCCGTACATCACGCTCCATTCCAAGATCCTGCCGCACATCCGGGGTCGAGCGGTAGCCGCTTTCCCCATCGGGTTGGCCCCCGAACGCGGGACGTACTAGGCCCTGGCCTCGCCCAGCAGCTTCTGGAGCCGCGAGACGCCCTCGACGAGGTCGTCGTCGCCCAGCGCGTACGAGAGCCGCAGGTAGCCCGGCGTGCCGAAGGCCTCGCCCGGTACGACCGCGACCTCGGCCTCGTCCAGGATCAGCGCCGCCAGCTCGACCGAGGTGGCCGGGCGCCGGCCGCGGATCTCCTTGCTGAGCAGGTCCTTCACCGTCGGGTAGGCGTAGAACGCGCCCTCGGGCTCCGGGCAGAACACGCCGTCGATCTCGTTGAGCATCCGCACGATGAGCTTGCGGCGGCGGTCGAAGGCGGTGCGCATCTCGGCGACCGCGTCCAGGCTCCCGGAGACGGCGGCCAGCGCGGCGACCTGGGCCACGTTGGAGACGTTGGACGTGGCGTGCGACTGGAGGTTGGTCGCGGCCTTGACGACGTCCTTCGGACCGACGATCCAGCCCACCCGCCAGCCGGTCATCGCGTACGTCTTGGCGACGCCGTTGACCACGATGCACTTGTCACGCAGCTCGGGCACGATCGCGGGCAGCGAGGTGAACTTCGCGTCCCCGTAGACCAGGTGCTCGTAGATCTCGTCGGTCAGCACCCACAGGCCGTGCTCGACGGCCCAGTGGCCGATCGCCTCGGCGTCGGCCTCGCTGTACACGGCGCCGGTCGGGTTCGAGGGCGAGACGAACAGGACGACCTTGGTGCGCTCGGTGCGCGCCGCCTCCAGCTGCTCGACGGAGACCCGGTAGCCGGTCGTCTCGTCGGCCACGACCTCCACCGGGACACCGCCGGCCAGCCGGATCGACTCGGGGTAGGTGGTCCAGTACGGGGCGGGGACGATGACCTCGTCGCCCGGGTCGAGGATCGCGGCGAACGCCTCGTAGATCGCCTGCTTCCCGCCGTTGGTCACCAGGATCTGCGAGGCGTCGACCTCGTAGCCGGAGTCGCGCAGCGTCTTCTCCGCGATGGCGGACTTGAGCTCCGGGAGCCCTCCTGCCGGGGTGTAGCGGTGGTACTTCGGGTTGCGGCAGGCCTCGACCGCGGCGTCGACGATGTAGCCGGGGGTCGGGAAGTCGGGCTCACCGGCACCGAAGCCGATCACCGGACGGCCGGCGGCCTTGAGGGCCTTTGCCTTGGCGTCCACGGCGAGGGTGGCGGACTCGGAGATCGCACCGATGCGGGCGGAGACCCGGCGCTCGGAGGGGGAAGTTGCAGCGCTCATGGTCCCCATGGTTCCAGACCGTGATCCCTGTCGGCACAACGGTTTCAGGGACCGGACACGACTCGGACAGCATGCGGACAACATGCGAACAGGAGCGGTCGGGAGCTATCTGTTCGACGCCGGGCCGCTGAACACGTACACTCACCTGTCGTTGGCCTTCACCAGCCGCACCGTTCCTGCACCCGGGCCGTCCGGGGAGATGCGGTAGGTTGGTGGAAACCACAAAGGGTCGTAGCTCAATTGGTAGAGCACTGGTCTCCAAAACCAGCGGTTGGGGGTTCAAGTCCCTCCGGCCCTGCTACACACTCCTTCGCCAGGATGTGTGCGCATGTACGTACTTCAATGCACCGCCGTGCGGCTCCACCGGGCGCGGCACGGCCATGACCCGGAATCAGGTGAGAAGCGTGACGGACGCCGTGGGCTCCATCGACATGCCTGATGCCGAGGATGAAGTACCCGAGTCGAAGAAGAAGACCCGGAAGGGCGGCAAGCGCGGAAAGAAGGGCCCTCTGGGCCGTCTCGCGCTCTTCTACCGCCAGATCGTCGCCGAGTTGCGCAAGGTCGTCTGGCCGACCCGCAGCCAGCTGACGACATACACCAGTGTGGTGATTGTCTTCGTCGTCGTCATGATCGGTCTGGTTACCGTGATTGACTTCGGATTCCAGCGGGTCATCAAGTACGTCTTCGGCTGATCCCGCGGAGGGCGCCTCATGGGCGCCCCTTTCGCATGTTCCACCCATTTGTATCCAGGAAGAAGCAGCCACCGTGTCTGACCCGAACCTGAACGACGCCGTCGAGCCGACGGCGGGCGCCTTCGAGTCCGCCGAGGACGAGCTCGACATCGTCGAGGCGGCGGACGCCGAGGAGCCGGACCAGGCCGAAGCTGCCGACGCCGCCGCGGGTGAGCCCGCCGAGCAGGCCGCCGTGCACGCCGAGGACGAGGAAGAGGCCGCGGAGGCCGACGCCGAATCCGAGAGCGACGAGGACGACGAGGAAGCGGCCGAGCCGGCCGAGCCCGTCGATGCCGTCACCGCCCTGCGCGACGAGCTGCGCGGCCTTCCCGGCGAGTGGTACGTCATCCACACGTACGCCGGCTACGAGAAGCGCGTGAAGGCCAACCTGGAGCAGCGCGCCGTCTCGCTCAACGTCGAGGACTTCATCTACCAGGCCGAAGTGCCCGAGGAAGAGATCGTCCAGATCAAGAACGGCGAGCGCAAGAACGTCCGCCAGAACAAGCTCCCGGGCTACGTCCTGGTGCGCATGGACCTGACGAACGAGTCCTGGGGCGTCGTCCGCAACACCCCCGGCGTCACCGGCTTCGTGGGCAACGCCTACGACCCGTACCCGCTGACCCTGGACGAGATCGTCAAGATGCTCGCCCCGGAGGCCGAGGAGAAGGCCGCCCGCGAGGCCGCCGAGGCCGAGGGCAAGCCGGCTCCGGCCCGCAAGGTCGAGGTTCAGGTGCTCGACTTCGAGGTCGGCGACTCGGTCACCGTCACCGACGGCCCGTTCGCGACGCTGCAGGCGACGATCAACGAGATCAACGCCGACTCGAAGAAGGTCAAGGGTCTCGTCGAGATCTTCGGCCGCGAGACCCCGGTCGAGCTCAGCTTCGACCAGATCCAGAAGAACTAGCGGTATTCCGCCAGTCTCTGGACACATGCCTACCGAGCAGGTCAGACCGGCTGCAAAGCCCGTCTGACCTGCTTGGTTTTTGGTCGCGCAGCTATACCCGTTATCGTTGTGCGGTATGCCTCCATCCGGATGACCGGAAGGCGGCGAAACACTCTCACTAGGACCCGGAGAGAGCAATGCCTCCCAAGAAGAAGAAGGTCACGGGGCTGATCAAGCTCCAGATCAACGCCGGTGCGGCCAACCCGGCCCCGCCGGTCGGCCCCGCGCTCGGCCAGCACGGCGTCAACATCATGGAGTTCTGCAAGGCCTACAACGCCGCGACCGAGTCGCAGCGTGGCATGGTCGTGCCGGTGGAGATCACGGTCTACGAGGACCGTTCCTTCACCTTCGTGACCAAGACTCCGCCGGCCGCGAAGCTGATCCTCAAGGCCGCGGGCGTGGAGAAGGGCTCCGGCGAGCCGCACAAGACCAAGGTTGCCAAGCTGACGGCTGCCCAGGTCCGTGAGATCGCCACGACGAAGCTCCCCGACCTGAACGCCAACGACCTCGACGCCGCGTCGAAGATCATCGCTGGCACCGCCCGTTCCATGGGCATCACGGTCGAAGGCTGATTCAGCCCCTCAGATCCTCAGTGGTAGGGCCAAGCGCTGGCCCGCACCACGACTCCACACCCTGAAACCCACAGGAGTAGAAGTGAAGCGCAGCAAGAACCTCCGCGCTGCGGACGCCAAGGTCGACCGGTCGCGCAACTACGCGCCGCTCGAAGCCGTCCGTCTCGCCAAGGACACCGCCTCCACGAAGTTCGACGGCACCGTCGAGGTCGCGTTCTGCCTGGGTGTCGACCCGCGCAAGGCCGACCAGATGGTCCGTGGCACCGTGAACCTCCCGCACGGCACCGGCAAGACCGCCCGGGTCCTGGTCTTCGCGACCGGTGACCGTGCTGCGGCCGCGGAAGCCGCTGGAGCCGACATCGTCGGCGCCGACGAGCTCATCGACGAGGTGGCGAAGGGCCGTCTGGACTTCGACGCCGTCGTCGCCACTCCGGACCTCATGGGCAAGGTCGGCCGCCTCGGCCGCGTGCTCGGTCCGCGTGGTCTGATGCCGAACCCGAAGACCGGCACCGTCACCCCCGACGTCGTGAAGGCTGTCAACGACATCAAGGGCGGCAAGATCGAGTTCCGCGTCGACAAGCACTCGAACCTGCACTTCATCATCGGCAAGACGTCGTTCGACGACACCAAGCTGGTGGAGAACTACGCAGCGGCGCTGGAGGAGATCCTCCGTCTGAAGCCGTCCGCCGCCAAGGGCCGCTACATCAAGAAGGCCACCCTGGCCACCACGATGGGCCCCGGCATCCCGCTGGACGCCAACCGCACCCGTAACCTCCTCGTCGAGGAGGACCCGGCCGCAGTCTGAGCCCCAGCGCTCGGCAGCAAGCCGCGTCACGTGTGACATGGACGGGCCCCGCAACCTTTCGAGGTGCGGGGCCCGTCCTTGTATCCGTATTGCCGGAGGCCCTGTCGGACCCGTGCGTTAGCGTGAGGCCCCGACAGAGCCGAACGAGGGGTGGAAGCTGACATGAGGACCAGTACCGTGCGACGCGTGTGTCTGTCGGTGGCGGCGGCAGCGGCGCTGACGTCGGTCGCGGCCTGCAGCGGATCGGACAGCGGCAAGAGCGACAAGCAGGGCAGCGGCGTCGTCAAGGCCGACCCGATAGCCGCGCTGCTCGACGTGCAGAAGAAGACCGGCGGGGAGAACTCCGCGAAGGTCGAGGGCACCACTCAGATGGGCACCACCATGTCCATGGAGCAGACCGGTGTCATCGACTGGACCGACGGCCTCACCGGCACCATGGAGATCACGTACACCGGCGGCAGCATGGCGGACGCCATGAAGCAGACCGGTGGCACCGGCACGATGCAGGCCCGCTACTTCAAGGACGGATACGTCGTCAACATGGGCGACGGCTTCGCGAAGCAGACCGGCGGCAAGCACTGGATCAACTACGGCTACGCCGACCTCGCCAAGATGGCGGGTGCCTCCGGCGAGGCGATGAAGCAGCAGATGCAGAACACCACCCCCGACCAGGGAGTGAAGTCGCTGCTGGCCTCCGGCGACGTCAAGAAGGTCGGCAAGGAGGACGTGCGGGGCGTCTCCGCCACGCACTACTCCGGCACCGTCGACGTCGCCGCGCTGACCGCGAAGAACTCCGAGCTCGACGCCGACCAGCTGGAACAGCTGAAGAAGCAGCTGAGCGACGCCGGCATCACCACGGAGACGGTCGACATCTGGGTCGACGACAACGACCTGCTGGTCAAGAAGACCGAGCGCGGCCAGATGAAGACCGGCGAGCTCAACTCCACGGTGTACTACAGCGACTACGGGACGAAGGTCTCCGTCGAGCAGCCGCCGGCCTCGGACACGGTCGACTTCGCCGAGCTCCTGAAGCAGCAGCAGGGTGCGGGCGCGGGCGCGTCCTAAACCTCATCCACCGCATTGAACGGGACGGATTTGCTCGGCGCGACCCCGGTCGCGTACTCTCCTACAGAAGCCAAAGACCGCTGGTCGTTGCTGTGCTCTCGCAAGAGGGAACAGTGACCGAAGGATCCGTTGAGTACGGGCGACCTGCGCAGGTGACTGTGGAAAGCTCCCGGATTCTTTCGGTCGAGCTACGCCCTGGCGCCTGCGCCGGGGCGTTTCGTCTTTCCCGGCCCCTTCTGAGCGGTCCTCATCACCCGGAAGGAGGCCGACGCTCATGGCAAGGCCCGACAAGGCTGCCGCGGTAGCCGAGCTCGCGGACCAGTTCCGCAGCTCGAACGCCGCTGTGCTGACCGAGTACCGGGGTCTCACCGTGGCGCAGCTCAAGACGCTGCGTCGTTCGCTCGGTGAGAACGCCCAGTACGCCGTGGTGAAGAACACGCTGACCAAGATTGCGGCCAACGAGGCCGGGATCACTTCGCTGGACGACCAGTTCACTGGTCCGACGGCGGTTGCCTTCATCACCGGTGACCCGGTGGAGTCGGCGAAGGGTCTTCGTGACTTCGCCAAGGAGAACCCGAACCTGATCATCAAGGGCGGTGTCCTTGACGGTAAGGCGCTGTCCGCCGATGAGATCAAGAAGCTTGCGGACCTCGAGTCCCGCGAGGTTCTGCTCAGCAAGCTGGCCGGTGCCTTCAAGGGCAAGCAGTCCCAGGCTGCTTCGCTCTTCCAGGCGCTGCCGTCGAAGTTCGTCCGCACCGCGGAGGCGCTTCGCGTCAAGCTCGAAGAGCAGGGCGGTGCCGAGTAACTCGGCTCGCGCAATGACCGCCGCCCACTAGGGAGACGGTCGCAGCGGGCCGAACGTACGCCCGCCTACATGTACATCCGGCACCTGCCGAATTAGTGGAAGGACGCCATCATGGCGAAGCTGTCCCAGGACGACCTGCTCGCGCAGTTCGAAGAGATGACCCTCATCGAGCTCTCCGAGTTCGTGAAGGCCTTCGAGGAGAAGTTCGACGTCACCGCCGCCGCGGCCGTCGCCGTCGCCGGTCCGGCCGGCCCGGGCGCCGTTGCCGAGGCCGCCGAGGAGCAGGACGAGTTCGACGTCATCCTCACCGGCGCCGGCGAGAAGAAGATCCAGGTCATCAAGGTCGTGCGTGAGCTGACCTCGCTGGGTCTGAAGGAGGCCAAGGACCTCGTCGACGGCACCCCGAAGCCGGTCCTCGAGAAGGTCGCCAAGGAGGCCGCCGAGAAGGCTGCCGAGTCCCTCAAGGCCGCCGGCGCTTCCGTCGAGGTCAAGTGACTCAGGGAGTCTGCTGACTCCTCCTGACGCCTCCTGCCGTACGGCACGGACGTCATCACACGAAGGGCGATCACCCATCCGGGTGGTCGCCCTTCGGCGTACCCGAGGCGGCTGCCTTGCTCTTCCGGTGGCGACGAGTATGGTGATCTTCGCCGTTGCCTCTCCGGGACGGCCGGCCGGCGCCGGGAGGCGGTCGGGTGCGGACCTCGGGGCGTTGTCCCCGCAGGGGGGCCTTGACGAACCGCACGCGGCGCGCAATTCTCAGGACGCGTCGTCACATCGATCCGAATCCGAGGCATGGATCGTGGGCGAAGCGGGCAGTAAAGAAGAGCGCACCACGCGCAAGGTCTACACATAGGTGTTGAGAACAGCTGTTGAGAGCAACGTGGGTCTCTGAGAACCCCGACTGGACATCAGTGTGCCGTTTGGCTACACTGACCCTTTGCGCTGCCTGTTAGCTGCCTCCTGCCCGTCACCAGGGGCATGCCCTCGCTTGAGCACCGATGACTGATCGTCTCTGACCTGGCCTTATTCGGTCGAATCAGGAACCGACTGTCTCCGTGTCCGGCTTGGGACCGGTACGCGCGTAGTGAGTCCGAGCCCTCGGAAGGACCCCCTCTTGGCCGCCTCGCGCAACGCCTCGACCGCGAATACGAACAACGGTGCCAGCACCGCCCCGCTGCGCATCTCCTTTGCAAAGATCAAGGAGCCCCTCGAGGTTCCGAACCTCCTCGCGCTGCAGACCGAGAGCTTCGACTGGCTCCTCGGCAATGCCGCATGGAAGGCTCGCGTCGAGGCTGCTCTGGACAGTGGACAGAACGTCCCGACCAAGTCCGGCCTGGAAGAGATCTTCGAGGAGATCTCGCCGATCGAGGACTTCTCCGGGTCGATGTCGCTGACTTTCCGCGACCACCGCTTCGAGCCCCCGAAGAACTCGATCGACGAGTGCAAGGAGCGCGACTTCACGTTCGCCGCCCCGCTCTTCGTCACCGCCGAGTTCACCAACAACGAGACCGGCGAGATCAAGTCCCAGACGGTCTTCATGGGCGACTTCCCGCTCATGACCAACAAGGGCACCTTCGTCATCAACGGCACCGAGCGTGTCGTCGTGTCGCAGCTGGTCCGCTCGCCGGGTGTCTACTTCGACTCCTCCATCGACAAGACGTCCGACAAGGACATCTTCTCCGCCAAGATCATCCCGTCCCGGGGTGCCTGGCTGGAGATGGAGATCGACAAGCGCGACATGGTCGGTGTCCGTATCGACCGCAAGCGCAAGCAGTCCGTCACCGTTCTCCTGAAGGCTCTCGGTTGGACGACCGAGCAGATCCTGGAGGAGTTCGGCGAGTACGAGTCCATGCGCGCCACCCTGGAGAAGGACCACACCCAGGGCCAGGACGACGCGCTGCTCGACATCTACCGCAAGCTGCGTCCGGGTGAGCCGCCCACCCGTGAGGCCGCTCAGACGCTGCTGGAGAACCTCTACTTCAACCCGAAGCGCTACGACCTCGCGAAGGTCGGCCGCTACAAGGTGAACAAGAAGCTCGGCGCCGACGAGCCGCTCGACGCCGGTGTGCTCACCAGCGACGACGTCATCGCGACGATCAAGTACCTGGTCAAGCTGCACGCCGGTGAGACCGAGACGGTCGGCGAGTCCGGTCGCTCGATCATGGTCGAGACCGATGACATCGACCACTTCGGCAACCGTCGCATCCGCAACGTCGGCGAGCTGATCCAGAACCAGGTCCGTACGGGTCTCGCCCGTATGGAGCGCGTCGTGCGCGAGCGCATGACCACCCAGGACGTCGAGGCGATCACGCCGCAGACCCTGATCAACATCCGGCCGGTCGTCGCCTCCATCAAGGAGTTCTTCGGCACCAGCCAGCTGTCCCAGTTCATGGACCAGAACAACCCGCTGTCGGGCCTGACGCACAAGCGTCGTCTCAACGCGCTCGGCCCCGGTGGTCTCTCCCGTGAGCGGGCCGGCTTCGAAGTCCGTGACGTGCACCCCTCGCACTACGGCCGCATGTGCCCGATCGAGACGCCCGAAGGCCCGAACATCGGTCTGATCGGCTCGCTGGCCTCCTACGGCCGGATCAACGCGTTCGGCTTCATCGAGACGCCGTACCGCAAGGTCGTCGACGACCAGGTCACCGACGAGGTCGACTACCTGACCGCCGACGAGGAGGACCGCTTCGTCATCGCGCAGGCCAACGCGCCGCTGACCGACGAGCTCCGGTTCGCCGAGTCCCGCGTGCTGGTCCGCCGCCGTGGCGGCGAGGTCGACTACGTGCCCGGCACGGACGTCGACTACATGGACGTCTCGCCGCGCCAGATGGTGTCCGTCGCGACCGCGATGATCCCGTTCCTGGAGCACGACGACGCCAACCGTGCCCTCATGGGCGCGAACATGATGCGTCAGGCGGTGCCGCTGATCAAGTCCGAGGCCCCGCTCGTCGGCACCGGCATGGAGTACCGCTGCGCCACCGACGCCGGCGACGTGCTCAAGGCCGAGAAGGACGGTGTGGTCCAGGAGGTCTCCGCGGACTACATCACCGTCACGAACGACGACGGTACGTACACCACGTACCGCATCGCCAAGTTCATGCGCTCCAACCAGGGCACCTCGGTCAACCAGAAGGTCGTCGTCTCCGAGGGCGACCGGGTCATCGCCGACCAGGTCCTCGCCGACGGTCCGGCCACCGAGTTCGGTGAGATGGCCCTCGGCAAGAACCTGCTCGTGGCGTTCATGCCGTGGGAGGGTCACAACTACGAGGACGCGATCATCCTGTCGCAGCGCCTCGTGCAGGACGACGTCCTCTCCTCGATCCACATCGAGGAGCACGAGGTCGACGCCCGTGACACCAAGCTCGGCCCGGAGGAGATCACCCGGGACATCCCGAACGTCTCCGAGGAGGTCCTCGCCGATCTCGACGAGCGCGGCATCATCCGTATCGGTGCCGAGGTCGTCGCCGGCGACATCCTCGTCGGCAAGGTCACGCCCAAGGGTGAGACCGAGCTGACCCCCGAGGAGCGTCTGCTCCGCGCGATCTTCGGTGAGAAGGCGCGCGAGGTGCGCGACACCTCGCTGAAGGTGCCGCACGGTGAGATCGGCAAGGTCATCGGCGTCCGCGTCTTCGACCGCGAAGAGGGCGACGAGCTGCCGCCGGGCGTGAACCAGCTGGTCCGCGTCTACGTCGCGCAGAAGCGCAAGATCACCGACGGTGACAAGCTCGCCGGCCGTCACGGCAACAAGGGCGTCATCTCGAAGATCCTGCCGATCGAGGACATGCCGTTCCTGGAGGACGGCACCCCGGTCGACATCATCCTCAACCCGCTGGGTGTCCCGTCCCGAATGAACCCGGGACAGGTCCTGGAGATCCACCTCGGCTGGCTCGCCAGCCGCGGCTGGGACGTCTCCGGCCTCGGTGACGAGTGGGCCAAGCGCCTGCAGTCCATCGGCGCCGACCAGGTCGCCCCCGGCACCAACGTCGCCACCCCCGTCTTCGACGGTGCGCGCGAGGACGAGATCTCCGGTCTCTTCGAGGCCACGATCCCGAACCGCGACGGCGACCGCCTGGTGCAGCCCTCCGGCAAGGCCAAGCTGTTCGACGGCCGCTCCGGCGAGCCGTTCCCGGACCCGGTCTCGGTCGGCTACATGTACATCCTCAAGCTGCACCACCTCGTCGACGACAAGCTGCACGCTCGTTCGACGGGTCCGTACTCCATGATCACCCAGCAGCCGCTGGGTGGTAAGGCTCAGTTCGGTGGTCAGCGATTCGGTGAGATGGAGGTGTGGGCCCTTGAGGCATACGGTGCCGCATACGCCCTCCAGGAGCTCCTGACGATCAAGTCCGACGACGTGACCGGCCGCGTGAAGGTCTACGAGGCCATCGTCAAGGGCGAGAACATCCCCGAGCCCGGCATCCCCGAGTCCTTCAAGGTGCTCATCAAGGAAATGCAGTCGCTCTGCCTCAACGTGGAGGTGCTGTCCTCGGACGGCATGTCCATCGAGATGCGCGACACGGACGAGGACGTCTTCCGCGCGGCGGAGGAGCTCGGTATCGACCTGTCCCGGCGCGAGCCGAGCAGCGTCGAAGAGGTCTGACGGGTTGGCCGGCCGGATCCCAGTGATCCGGCCGGCTCTCCCCGGACCCGTTCAGACCATTGCTGAAGTGCCCCGATTTCTCGCCTGACGCGAGGGGGCTCGAACCCCCGAAAGAGGGATTGACGACAAGTGCTCGACGTCAACTTCTTCGACGAGCTGCGGATCGGCCTTGCCACCGCGGACGACATCCGGACCTGGTCCCACGGCGAAGTGAAGAAGCCGGAGACCATCAACTACCGCACGCTCAAGCCCGAAAAGGACGGACTCTTCTGCGAGAAGATCTTCGGTCCGACCCGGGACTGGGAGTGCTACTGCGGCAAGTACAAGCGTGTCCGCTTCAAGGGCATCATCTGTGAGCGCTGTGGCGTCGAGGTCACGCGCGCCAAGGTGCGCCGTGAGCGCATGGGTCACATCGAGCTTGCCGCTCCCGTCACCCACATCTGGTACTTCAAGGGCGTCCCGTCGCGCCTGGGCTACCTGCTCGACCTCGCGCCGAAGGACCTGGAAAAGGTCATCTACTTCGCCGCGTACATGATCACGTTCGTGGACGAGGAGCGCCGTACGCGCGACCTGCCGTCGCTGGAGGCGCACGTCTCCGTCGAGCGTCAGCAGATCGAGAACCGCCGCGACGCCGACCTCGAAGCCCGTGCCAAGAAGCTTGAGACCGACCTGGCCGAGCTGGAGGCCGAGGGCGCCAAGGCCGACGTGCGCCGCAAGGTGCGCGAAGGTGCCGAGCGCGAGATGAAGCAGCTGCGCGACCGCGCGCAGCGCGAGATCGACCGTCTCGACGAGGTGTGGAGCCGCTTCAAGAACCTCAAGGTCCAGGACCTGGAGGGCGACGAGCTGCTCTACCGCGAGCTGCGTGACCGCTTCGGCACGTACTTCGACGGCTGCATGGGCGCCGCCGCCCTGCAGAAGCGCCTGGAGTCCTTCGACCTCGACGAGGAGGCCGAGCGCCTCCGCGAGATCATCCGCACCGGCAAGGGCCAGAAGAAGACCCGTGCGCTCAAGCGCCTCAAGGTCGTCTCCGCGTTCCTGCAGACCAGCAACAAGCCCAAGGGCATGGTGCTCGACTGCGTGCCGGTCATCCCGCCGGACCTGCGTCCGATGGTGCAGCTGGACGGTGGCCGCTTCGCGACCTCCGACCTGAACGACCTGTACCGCCGTGTGATCAACCGCAACAACCGTCTGAAGCGTCTGCTGGACCTGGGCGCTCCGGAGATCATCGTCAACAACGAGAAGCGCATGCTTCAGGAGGCTGTTGACGCCCTCTTCGACAACGGTCGTCGTGGTCGCCCGGTCACCGGTCCCGGCAACCGCCCGCTCAAGTCCCTCAGCGACATGCTGAAGGGCAAGCAGGGTCGATTCCGTCAGAACCTTCTCGGCAAGCGTGTGGACTACTCCGCGCGTTCCGTGATCGTCGTCGGCCCGCAGCTCAAGCTGCACCAGTGCGGTCTGCCGAAGGCCATGGCACTGGAGCTCTTCAAGCCGTTCGTGATGAAGCGCCTGGTCGACCTGAACCACGCGCAGAACATCAAGTCGGCCAAGCGCATGGTCGAGCGCGGCCGCACGGTCGTGTACGACGTCCTGGAAGAGGTCATCGCCGAGCACCCGGTTCTCCTGAACCGTGCGCCGACGCTGCACCGCCTCGGCATCCAGGCCTTCGAGCCGCAGCTGGTCGAGGGCAAGGCCATCCAGATCCACCCGCTCGTCTGCACCGCGTTCAACGCGGACTTCGACGGTGACCAGATGGCCGTGCACCTGCCGCTCTCCGCGGAGGCGCAGGCCGAGGCCCGCATCCTGATGCTGTCCTCGAACAACATCCTGAAGCCGGCCGACGGTCGTCCCGTCACCATGCCGACCCAGGACATGGTGCTGGGCCTGTTCTTCCTCACCACGGACGAGGAGGAGCGCGAGGTCATCGGCCAGGGCCGCTCCTTCGGCTCCACGGCCGAGGCGATCATGGCCTTCGACGCCCGCGAGCTGTCGCTCCAGGCGAAGGTCGACATCCGCTTCCCGGTGGGCACCATCCCGCCGCGTGGCTGGGTGCCGCCGGTCGCCGAGGAAGGCGAGCAGGAGTACCAGCAGGGCGACACGTTCCGGCTGCGTACGTCCCTGGGCCGCGCGCTCTTCAACGAGCTGCTGCCCGAGGACTACCCGTTCGTCGACTACTCGGTCGGCAAGAAGCAGCTCTCCGAGATCGTCAACGACCTCGCCGAGCGCTACCCCAAGGTCATCGTGGCGGCGACGCTCGACAACCTGAAGGCGGCCGGCTTCCACTGGGCGACCCGTTCCGGTGTCACCGTGGCCATCTCCGACGTCGTGGTCCCCGAGGCCAAGAAGGCGATCGTCGCCGGCTACGAGGCGCAGGACGAGAAGGTCCAGAAGCAGTACGAGCGCGGTCTGATCACCAAGGACGAGCGCACGCAGGAGCTCATCGCGATCTGGACCAAGGCGACCAACGAGGTTGCCGAGGCGATGAACGCGAACTTCCCCAAGACGAACCCCATCTTCATGATGGTTGACTCGGGTGCCCGAGGAAACATGATGCAGATGCGTCAGATCGCCGGTATGCGTGGTCTGGTGTCCAACGCCAAGAACGAGACGATCCCGCGTCCCATCAAGGCGTCCTTCCGTGAGGGCCTCACCGTTCTGGAGTACTTCATCTCCACGCACGGTGCCCGTAAGGGGCTGGCGGACACCGCCCTGCGTACCGCCGACTCGGGTTACCTGACCCGTCGTCTGGTGGACGTCTCGCAGGACGTGATCATTCGCGAGGAGGACTGCGGCACCGACCGCGGCCTCAAGCTGAAGATCGCCGTCAAGGGTGCGGACGGCGTGCTCCGCAAGACGGAGGACGTCGAGACCTCGGTCTACGCCCGCATGCTCGCCGAGGACGTCGTGGTGGACGGCAAGGTCATCGCGCCTGCCAACGTCGACCTCGGTGACGTCCTGATCGACGCCCTGGTGGGCGCCGGCGTCGAGGAGGTCAAGACCCGTTCGGTCCTGACCTGTGAGTCCGCGGTCGGCACCTGTGCCTTCTGCTACGGACGCTCGCTCGCCACCGGCAAGCTGGTCGACATCGGTGAGGCGGTCGGCATCATCGCCGCCCAGTCCATCGGTGAGCCCGGTACCCAGCTGACGATGCGTACCTTCCACACCGGTGGTGTGGCCGGTGACGACATCACCCAGGGTCTGCCCCGAGTCGTCGAGCTCTTCGAAGCCCGTACGCCCAAGGGTGTCGCCCCGATCTCGGAGTCCGCGGGCCGGGTCCGGATCGAGGAGACCGAGAAGACCAAGAAGCTCGTGGTCACGCCGGACGACGGCAGCGACGAGATCCCGTTCCCGATCTCGAAGCGCGCCCGTCTGCTGGTGGGCGAGGGCGACCACGTCGAGGTGGGCCAGAAGCTCACCGTGGGTGCCACCAACCCGCACGACGTGCTGCGGATCCTCGGTCAGCGCGCGGTCCAGGTCCACCTGGTCGGCGAGGTCCAGAAGGTCTACAACTCGCAGGGTGTGTCGATCCACGACAAGCACATCGAGATCATCATCCGGCAGATGCTGCGCCGCGTGACGATCATCGAGTCCGGCGACGCGGAGCTGCTGCCGGGCGAGCTCGTCGAGCGCTCGAAGTTCGAGACCGAGAACCGTCGTGTGGTCACCGAGGGCGGTCACCCCGCCTCCGGCCGTCCGCAGCTGATGGGTATCACCAAGGCCTCGCTGGCGACGGAATCCTGGCTGTCGGCCGCCTCCTTCCAGGAGACGACCCGAGTCCTGACGGATGCGGCGATCAACGCCAAGTCCGACAGCCTCATCGGCCTCAAGGAAAACGTCATCATCGGTAAGCTCATCCCGGCCGGTACGGGCCTGTCCCGCTACCGCAACATCCGGGTCGAGCCGACCGAGGAGGCCAAGGCCGCGATGTACTCGGCCGTCGGCTACGACGACATCGACTACTCGCCGTTCGGCACGGGCTCCGGCCAGGCCGTTCCGCTGGAGGACTACGACTACGGTCCGTACAACCAGTAGGCGAGTCGCTTGACCGACCGGAGGGCGGTCACCCCGTTTCGTACGGGGTGGCCGCCCTCCGGCGTGTGATACGTCACGTCCTTCCCGGCGGCCTGAGCGGCCCGGCTGCCGGGAGTGGGGCCCGGAGGCCCTGTGCGGGGCTGTGGACGGCCTTCGGGGCGCGGGAAGCCACAGGTACGGGTCGGGACAAGCCGGGCACACGGTCCGGCGTGTCGTGGCGGACAGCATTTGTTTTGACCGGAGTCGACGAGGTAGGTACGCTCAGACCTTGTGCCTGGGGTGTGCCTGGGCTCGTGTGCGTGTCCTCAACCGCATGGCGAGTCCGTCAGTGGCTACCGCAATCTGCGCTCCTTCTGCCTTGCGGCAGAAGCCTGCAGTATTCGACACACCCGACCGCGTGGGTCGGTGACGTTCCAGGTTAGTTTCACGAACGGCACACAGAAACCGGAGAAGTAGTGCCTACGATCCAGCAGCTGGTCCGGAAGGGCCGGCAGGACAAGGTCGAGAAGAACAAGACGCCCGCGCTCGAGGGTTCGCCCCAGCGCCGCGGCGTCTGCACGCGTGTGTTCACGACCACCCCGAAGAAGCCGAACTCGGCCCTCCGTAAGGTCGCGCGTGTGCGTCTGACCTCCGGTATCGAGGTCACGGCCTACATCCCGGGTGAGGGACACAACCTGCAGGAGCACTCCATCGTGCTCGTGCGTGGTGGCCGTGTGAAGGACCTGCCGGGTGTTCGTTACAAGATCATCCGCGGCTCGCTCGACACCCAGGGTGTCAAGAACCGCAAGCAGGCCCGCAGCCGCTACGGCGCCAAGAAGGAGAAGTAAGAATGCCTCGTAAGGGCCCCGCCCCGAAGCGCCCGGTCATCATCGACCCGGTCTACAGCTCTCCTCTTGTCACCTCGCTGATCAACAAGATCCTGCTGGACGGCAAGCGCTCCACCGCCGAGCGAATCGTGTACGGCGCCATGGAGGGCCTCCGCGAGAAGACCGGCAACGACCCGGTCATCACGCTGAAGCGCGCGCTTGAGAACGTCAAGCCCTCGCTTGAGGTCAAGTCCCGCCGTGTCGGTGGCGCCACCTACCAGGTGCCGATCGAGGTCAAGCCCGGTCGCGCCTCCACCCTCGCACTGCGCTGGCTCGTGGGTTACTCCCGCGCCCGCCGTGAGAAGACCATGACCGAGCGCCTCATGAACGAGCTGCTCGACGCCTCCAACGGTCTTGGCGCTGCTGTCAAGAAGCGTGAGGACACCCACAAGATGGCCGAGTCCAACAAGGCCTTCGCGCACTACCGCTGGTAGTCGCTACCCACATCGAGACCGAGAGAAGATTGAGCCTTATGGCCACCACTTCGCTTGACCTGGCCAAGGTCCGCAACATCGGGATCATGGCCCACATCGACGCGGGCAAGACGACCACCACTGAGCGGATCCTGTTCTACACCGGCGTCTCGTACAAGATCGGTGAAGTCCACGACGGCGCTGCCACGATGGACTGGATGGAGCAGGAGCAGGAGCGCGGCATCACGATCACGTCCGCCGCGACGACCTGCCACTGGCCGCTCAATGATGTTGACCACACCATCAACATCATCGACACCCCGGGTCACGTCGACTTCACCGTCGAGGTGGAGCGTTCGCTCCGCGTCCTCGACGGCGCCGTCACCGTGTTCGACGGTGTGGCGGGCGTCGAGCCGCAGTCCGAGACCGTCTGGCGTCAGGCGGACCGCTACGGCGTGCCGCGTATCTGCTTCGTCAACAAGCTCGACCGCACGGGCGCCGACTTCCTGCGCTGCGTCCAGATGATCGTGGACCGCCTCGGCGCGACCCCGATCGTCATGCAGCTTCCGATCGGCGCGGAGGCCGACTTCACGGGCGTCGTCGACCTCGTGTCGATGCAGGCCTTCGTGTACCCGGAAGAGGCCGCCAAGGGCGAGATGTACAACGTCGTCGAGATCCCGGACAACCTGAAGGAGTCCGCCGCGGAATGGCGCGGCAAGCTCCTTGAGGCCGTGGCCGAGAACGACGACGCCATGATGGAGCTGTACCTGGAGGGCAACGAGCCCACCCAGGAGCAGCTGCACGAGGCCATCCGCCGGATCACCCTCGCATCGAAGGGCGGCGCCGACTCCGTCACCGTCACCCCGGTGTTCTGTGGCACCGCGTTCAAGAACAAGGGCGTCCAGCCCCTGCTCGACGCGGTCGTCCGCTACCTGCCCTCCCCCCTGGACGTCGAGGCCATCGAAGGCCACGACCCCAAGGACCCGGAGAAGGTCATCGAGCGCAAGCCCTCGGACGACGAGCCGTTCTCCGGCCTGGCGTTCAAGATCGCGAGCGACCCGCACCTCGGCAAGCTCACCTTCGTCCGGATCTACTCCGGTCGCCTGGAGGCCGGCACCGCGGTGCTGAACTCCGTCAAGGGCAAGAAGGAGCGCATCGGCAAGATCTACCGCATGCACGCGAACAAGCGTGAGGAGATCGCGTCGGTGGGCGCCGGTGACATCATCGCCGTCATGGGCCTGAAGCAGACCACCACCGGTGAGACGCTGTGCGACGACAAGAACCCGGTCATCCTGGAGTCCATGGACTTCCCGGCGCCGGTCATCCAGGTCGCCATCGAGCCCAAGTCCAAGGGTGACCAGGAGAAGCTGGGTGTCGCCATCCAGCGCCTCTCCGAGGAGGACCCGTCCTTCCAGGTGCACTCCGACGAGGAGACCGGCCAGACCATCATCGGTGGTATGGGCGAGCTTCACCTTGAAGTGCTCGTCGACCGCATGAAGCGCGAATTCCGCGTCGAGGCGAACGTCGGCAAGCCGCAGGTCGCGTACCGCGAGACGATCCGCAAGGCCGTCGAGCGCATCGACTACACGCACAAGAAGCAGACTGGTGGTACCGGCCAGTTCGCGAAGGTGCAGATCGCCCTTGAGCCCATCGAGGGTGGCGACGCGTCCTACGAGTTCGTCAACAAGGTCACCGGTGGCCGCATCCCCCGTGAGTACATCCCCTCGGTGGACGCGGGTGCCCAGGAAGCCATGCAGTTCGGCATCCTGGCCGGCTACGAGATGGTGGGCGTCCGCGTCACCCTTCTCGACGGTGGTTACCACGAGGTCGACTCCTCCGAGCTCGCCTTCAAGATCGCCGGTTCGCAGGCGTTCAAGGAGGGTGCTCGCAAGGCGTCCCCCGTGCTCCTTGAGCCGATGATGGCCGTCGAGGTCACCACGCCCGAGGACTACATGGGCGATGTCATCGGTGACCTCAACTCCCGCCGTGGCCAGATCCAGGCCATGGAGGAGCGCAGCGGCGCTCGCGTCGTGAAGGGCCTCGTGCCCCTCTCGGAGATGTTCGGCTACGTCGGAGACCTCCGCAGCAAGACCTCGGGTCGCGCAAGCTACTCGATGCAGTTCGACTCCTACGCCGAGGTTCCGCGGAACGTCGCCGAGGAGATCATCGCGAAGGCCAAGGGCGAGTAACTCTCCCGAGCTCACGCTTTAGGCTTGTCACCGGAGCCTGGTGGGGCATTCGTCGCAGAGCGGAAGTTCTGCGGTGATTGCCCCCGGCACCGGCATCCCAGCAAAGATCACCTGGCGCCGATGAAGCAAGGCGTACAGAACCACTCCACAGGAGGACCCAGTGGCGAAGGCGAAGTTCGAGCGGACTAAGCCGCACGTCAACATCGGCACCATCGGTCACATTGACCACGGTAAGACGACCCTCACGGCCGCCATTACCAAGGTGCTGCACGACGCGTACCCGGACCTGAACGAGGCCTCGGCCTTCGACCAGATCGACAAGGCTCCCGAGGAGCGCCAGCGCGGTATCACGATCTCGATCGCGCACGTCGAGTACCAGACGGAGTCGCGTCACTACGCGCACGTCGACTGCCCGGGTCACGCGGACTACATCAAGAACATGATCACGGGTGCCGCGCAGATGGACGGCGCCATCCTCGTGGTCGCCGCCACCGACGGCCCGATGCCGCAGACCAAGGAGCACGTGCTCCTGGCCCGCCAGGTCGGCGTTCCGTACATCGTCGTCGCCCTGAACAAGGCCGACATGGTGGACGACGAGGAGATCCTGGAGCTCGTCGAGCTCGAGGTCCGTGAGCTCCTCTCCGAGTACGAGTTCCCGGGCGACGACCTGCCGGTCGTCAAGGTCTCGGCGCTCAAGGCTCTTGAGGGCGACAAGGAGTGGGGCCAGACCGTCCTCGACCTGATGAAGGCCGTCGACGAGAACATCCCGCAGCCCGAGCGTGACGTCGACAAGCCGTTCCTGATGCCGATCGAGGACGTCTTCACGATCACCGGTCGTGGCACCGTCGTCACCGGTCGTATCGAGCGCGGTATCCTGAAGGTCAACGAGACCGTCGACATCGTCGGTATCAAGCAGGAGAAGACCACCACCACGGTCACCGGCATCGAGATGTTCCGCAAGCTGCTCGACGAGGGCCAGGCCGGTGAGAACGTCGGTCTGCTCCTCCGTGGCATCAAGCGCGAGGACGTCGAGCGCGGCCAGGTCATCATCAAGCCCGGTTCGGTCACGCCGCACACCGAGTTCGAGGCCCAGGCCTACATCCTGTCGAAGGACGAGGGTGGCCGTCACACCCCCTTCTTCAACAACTACCGCCCGCAGTTCTACTTCCGTACCACGGACGTGACGGGCGTTGTGACCCTTCCCGAGGGCACCGAGATGGTCATGCCGGGCGACAACACCGTCATGAGCGTCTCGCTGATCCAGCCCGTCGCCATGGAAGAGGGCCTGAAGTTCGCCATCCGTGAGGGTGGCCGGACCGTGGGCGCCGGCCAGGTCACCAAGATCGTCAAGTAATTACCTGACTGTCTGACCTGGTTGCTCCGCACAGAGCACCGAGAAGGGCCCCGGCCCGCCGCGCGAGCGGTGGACCGGGGCCCTTTTCTTCATGTCTTCATGTGCGGACCATGTGCGGCGGGGGCACCGCTCAGGGCCGCCAGAGCCAGGGCAGGGCGTCCGGGCCCATCGCCACCACCGTCGGCCGTCCGTCCTCCCCGACGTGCAGGGCCGGCCCGTCCAGCGCCACCGGTCCGCGCCGTCGTACGGAGTGCCCGGCGGGCGTACGGAGCTGGAGGAGGCCCGAGGCGGTGCGGCCGAGCAGCACCGGGGCCCCCGGCGAACCGGCGGCGGCCACCGGTCCGTAACCGTCCAGGCCCGCCCGGCCCCCGACCGGCCGCCCGAACCCGTCGATGCCGGTCTCGTCGGCCGTCTCCCCGGTCCGTACGGTCGTCAGGGCGGCCTTCGCCGCCGCCCGGTAGAACAGCTCGACGGTGCCGTCCGCGCCGGGCAGCGCGGCCGGGCCGTCCCCGGGCACCGGCACCCCGGAGATCTGGGTGCGCGCGGTCAGCGCCTCGCCGGGCGCGTCCTGCGTCCAGTGGTGCACCGCGAACCGGCCCGCCGCGTAGACATGGACGCACCCCTCGGAGTCCACCACGGCGCTCAGCCCGTCCTGGATCTCGCCGCCGCCCATGTCCTGCCACCGGCTCCACCGGCCGGCCGTGTCCCGTACCCGGGTGCTGACGCCCTTCTCCGCGTTCCGCACGAAGAGATGCACCCGCCCGTCCGGCGCGGCGACCGCGACCGGGACGCCGATCCGGCGCCCGCCGTCGTGGCCGTGCACCGGGTTCCCCAGCCCCTGCCAGGCGCGGAAGGGGCCGCCGGGGGAGCGCTGCTCCAGCGCGACGATCTCGCGCTCGTTGTCCGCGCCGTGCCCGCCGATCGCCGAGAACCGCAGCCCGAAGAGCAGATGGCGCCCGTCCGGCAGCGTCGCGCTCCCGAGCACCGGTGCGAGCGGTCCGCCGCCGAGGTCGTCCGGCGCGTCCCACACCCCGCTGCCCGGCGCGCTCTCGCGCCACCGGACCGCCCGCAGGCCCAGCACCCCGTAGGCGACGAGCCGGTTGTCCGGTTCGGCGGCGACGGCGGGGCGGGGGCCCGGGTAGCGGTAGTGGGTGGAGCGCACCCAGCCCTTCCGGTTGGTCAGCGGCCGGTCGCCGCCGACGTTGTAGTCCCCGCAGCCCGCCGGATTGCCGCACCGCCAGTCCGCGGAGCCGCCGTACGGCACCAGGTGCGACGCCTTCTCGGCCAGCACGACGGGCGGCAGGTTCTTCGGCCAGTGCCGGTTGTAGTAGGCCCGGAACGCCGCGGTGGCGAAGCTCGGCACCTGGCCGCCGTCCCGGGTGGTCCGGGCCACCCACCGGATCAGCGACGCCCAGGTGAACAGGGCCGCGGCGGTGTGGTCGGGGTGGTCGGAGTAGCCCTGCTGCTCGCTGTCCCGGCGCCGGACGGCCTCGCTGCTGTGCTGGATGTCGGGGTCCGGGTCCATGGTGTGCAGGACGCTGGGCCGGTACCGCTCGAACAGCCCGGCCAGTACGTCGATCAGCCCGTCGTAGGTGTACGAACCCACCTTCCTGAGCGGCGAGCCGTCGGCGACGACGGTCGGCAGCACCAGCCGCCGGTCCTGCCAGAGGCTGGGCAGGCCGAGCCGCCCGTAGGTGGTGTGCATGGCGGTGTTGATGAAGATCAGCTCGACCCGCCGGCCGCGGTCGGCGAGGGTGTCGATCTCGGCGCGGTGGCCGCCGTGCAGCTCGATGACGGACTTCTGCCACGGGGTGAACCTGCCGAGGCCGAGCAGGGTCGCGTACGCCTGGCGGAGACCCTGGTGGCGCGAGGAGGAGTACGCGGCCTTGTCGGGCACGGGCACCGGCCGGCCCGGCATGCGGTTTATGCCGGTGGCCTCACCGCCGGTCAGATAGACGCAGACCAGCGGGGTTCCGGCGTCGAGGGCCTGCTGCGTGTCCGGGTTCATGAAGTACAGGTCGTCGTCCGGGTGGGCGAGGACCTGCATCATCAGGGCCGGGTGCGAGGTGCTTATCCGCAGTCCGGGCATCGGGTCCGCGGCCGGATCGCGGCGGCGGGGCGGCGAGGGCGCCGTGCAGGCGCTGAGGGCCGCCAGGCCGGTCGCGCCGGCCGCCGCCAGCAGGGTGCGCCGCGGCATTCCCGGGCGTGCTGCGCCCGGGGCGGGTCGATCCGTCACGCCGTGCTCCGTCCACTTCCCCCGCAGCGGGCGGCCGGACGGCCCTGTGCTGCGTACCGAATCCATGCAGGTCGCGGCGGGTGGCGAGCCGCTGCTGCGGGGGGATAGACGGAGATTCCCGGAGGCGGGTTGCCTGGATATCCGATGATGTGACCCAGGCAGTTCAACGCGCGGGTGGACGCACCATGAACACATCGATCGGGTCCTGGCGCTCCTCGGTGAACCCGTGCCGTTCGTAGAGTGCGCGGGCGGCGCTGCCCCGGAGCACGTCCAGCCGCACGGTCGCACCCTGCTCGTCGGCCCGCGCGAGCAGCGCGCGGAGCACCGCGGTGCCCGTGCCGCGTCCGTGGAGTGCGGGGGAGAGGCAGAAGTTCTCCAGCCGCAGCCCACTGTCGACCGGGCGCAGGGTGACGGTCCCGGCGATCTCGCCGTCCACGATCACGACCGAGGTGTGCCCCGGTACGTAGCCGTCCCGCATCCGCCGGCGTACGCGGTGCTCGTCGTAACGCCCGAGCCGCTCCAGGTCGGGACGCATCGCGGTGGCCCTGAGTTCGGCCAGGGCCTCGATGTCCTCGGGCAGGGCGGGGCGCAGGGCCCAGGTGGCGGTGGTGCTCGTGTTCATGGACGGATCCTCGCGGGGCAGGAGGGGCGGGAGGGGAGGGGCGGGCCCGTTCCGGCCGCCCTCACCGCAGGTCCGGCGCCTGGGCGCGGTCCGTCCGGCGCAGCCCCGCCTCCGGGATGCCGCGCAGCAGCGCCGCGCCGATCTCCGCGAGCCGGTTCCCGTCGGGCGGGGTACGGCCCAGGCCGATGGCGTACTGGACGTGGGTCGGGTCGCTGCCGCACGGGCGGGGCCAGGCGTGCGCGTCCGGGGAACCGGCCTCCGCGAGGGCGGCGAGCAGGGCCAGGAGGCGGCCGCGCAGCCGTCCCTCGTCGGCGCCCCGCCGCACGGAGACGATCGCCCAGGCGGCGTGGCGCAGGCGCAGCGGCGGCGGGGTGCGGAGCAGGTCGTGCGGTACGGGGCCGGTGTCGCCGGCGGACTCCAGGATCTCCCAGGCGCGGAAGAGCTCCTCGGCGATCAGGTCGCGGCCGGCGGGGGAGACCTGTGTGGTGCAGGAGCGGACGGGGGCGGTCGGGGTGAGGACGGTGAGGGGGAGTGCGTTGGGGTCGTTGGCGTTGTTGGCGTTGTTGGGGCTGCCGGGGCTGCTGGTGCAGCCGGGCCCACTGGTCCCGCCGGTGCCGCCGGGGCCACCGGGACTGCCGGGTCCACCGGGTCCACCGGTCTCACCGAGTCCGCCGGTCCCGGCGGCCGTGCCGGAGCCGTCAGTGCCGCCGGCCCCGCCGGAGCCGACCGGGCGGTCCCAGTCCCAGGTGGCCCAGGTCGCGAAGAAATGCCTGAGCAGGGGGAGTGGAGGCAGGTCGCCCGACTCGTGGGCGGTACGGGCCGCGAGTACGGACCAGGCGAGGCCCGGCAGTCCGCCGCACGGCGCGGAGTCCAGGCCGCGCGCCCGCGCCCACCCCTTCACCTCGCGGGCGAGCCCCGCGAACGCCGCCCGGTGCGGGTCCGCCGCCGCGAGCACCGCATCCGCGTCGCTCACCGCGCTGAGCGCCGCGGCCGCCGCCTCGCCCAGCCCGGCGCGCCCGGCCACCGCCCCGGCCGGGGCGAGACCGCCCGTCGCCACGGTCACCAGGTCCACCTTCAGGCCGCCGAGGGCGAAGCGCAGGCCCGGTACGCGGGCGCCGGTCACCTCGTGCAGGTCCACGGCGTCCGGCAGGGCCGCGGCCAGCCGCTCCCGTACCCCCGGCAGATCCACGGCGCCCGGCAGCGCCGCGACCAGGTCCACGTCCGCGCCGGGCAGCGCACAGCCCATCCGCCGGGAGCCGGCCAGGTGGACAACGCCTTCAGGCAGGGCAGCGGCCACCCGGCGCACGACATCGGCCGCGCACGCCTCCTCGGCCGCGTCCACCCGCTCCTCCTCCGCAGCGTCCGCACGGACCGCTTCCGCCGCCCCGGCGGCCAGCTCCACGCGTACCCCGAAGTGGTCCGAGACGTACAGCCCGTCCGGTGCGGGGACATCGCCCAGCAGTACCGCCGACACGGGCCGCAGCCGCTCCGGACGGACGAGCACCCGGTCCAGCCGGGAGACCCGCCCGGTCAGGGATGAGACCGCGGCCAGCGGATTGACCGACGGGTCGAAGGTGGGAGTCCGGTCGTCCGCGCCGTGCACCCGGCTCCAGGCGTCCGTCATCCCCAACCGGACCTGCGGGGTGTCCCCGCCGTCGTTGAAGTCGCCGAGCAATGTCACATCGCCCTCGACCGCCGCCAACCCCGTTGCCAGATCGGTCAGTTCGGCATCGCGCCGGGCGGCGCCGTCGGCCGAGTGGTCGCTGCTGAGATGGGTCGCCGCGACCGTGACCGGTCCGCCCGGCCCGTCCACGACGACCGCCGCGACCGCCTTGTGCGGGCCGAGCACATGCAGGCCCGCCTCGCGCACCGGCACCCGGCTGAGCAGCAGCAGACCGCAGTCGGCGGCGTCCCGGCCCGCCGGGTCGGCCCAGAACGTGTAGTCCTCGCGGACCCAGGGCGCCGCCAGCAGCAGGGCGAGCAGGGCGGGTTCGGCCTCCTGGAGGGCGATCACATCGGTGTCCGCGGCGCGCAGCGCGTCGAGCAGGAGCGGCCGGCGCCGGGCGGTGTCGATGCGGTCGCTGTCGTAGCGGTCCCACAGAGTGTTCCAGGTCAGCAGCGTCAGGGGGCCGGAGGCCGGCTCGGGCTCCGGCGCGTCCTCGGGCACCGGCGTCCAGGCGGCCTCCGGCGCGGAGAACGCGTGCGGGGTGCGGGAGACGAAGTACGGGGACGGCAGCCGGCGCGGGGCGCGTATCCGCCCGGCGTCCGTCGCGTCGATCCGGTCCACGCCCGAGGACCGGTCCCACACCACCTCGCCGTCCGCCTCGAAGAACAGCACCCGGTGCCAGGGGATGTCCCCGCCGGGCGTGAAGCGGGGCAGCGGCACCCGCTTGGGCACGGTCCCGCGCTGCGCCACGCCCAGCACGAAGCGCGCCGGGTCGAACCGGGCGTCCCAGCGGACCCGGTGGTAGATCTCCTCGCTCGTACGCATTCAGACCCTTCCGTCCGGATCACGTCGGGCCCGTGTGCCCCGGTGCCGTGCCTCGCTGTGCCGTTGCTCGCGACGGCTCTGCCATCGCGCTCCTACGCCCGGTCCTCCACCGTTCCGCTCGCGCCGATGTACCAGGTGCGGTGCGCCTGGCCGGGGTACGGGGGCACGAATCGGCGCAGCTGGGAGGTCAGCACCTCGGGCGGTACGGGGTGGCTGCGGCAGCCGTTGCGGCGGATCAGCTCCGCCTCGTCGACCAGCGCCACGGCATGGGTGAGCAGCGCGTCCCTGCGCCTGGCGACCCCGTGCACCAGGGAGCGCTGATGGGCATTGAGGGAGGTGGCGTCCCAGACGACCGTGGAGCCCGCCGCGAGCGCGGCGTCCAGCCGGTCGAGCCCCTCGCGCAGCACGTCCCCGTTGGCCTTCTGGTCGGCGCGCGAACCCCGGGCGGAGCGCAGATCGTCGAGCGAGAGATACGTGTCGACACCGGGCAGGGCGCGCCCGAAGGTGCTCTTGCCGCTGCCGGACGGGCCCACCAGGTGGACCAGGCGCGGGAAGTCCCCGTCCCGCCAGCGCCAGGTCGCGGCGACCGCCTCCTCGGCGGTGGCGACCCGGCCCAGGGCGTACGCCTCGCGGGCCTGCGCCAGGCAGCGGTCGGCGGCGTCCGGTACCAGATCCGCGAACGCCTCCCGCAGCCCGGCCGGTTCGCGCACGCTCTCCGCGTGCAGCGCCGACCACTCCACCTGTTCGTGCGCCTCGGCGGTGTCCGCCACCGTGGCGGCCAGCGCGTGCAGCAGCGGCAGATCGGCGGCGAAGGACATCCGGACCAGCCCGGTGCGGCGCTCCTCGTCCGGGTACGGGCGGTGCAGCCCGGGGTGCAGTCCGACGAGGTCCGCGACGCGCCGCGCGAGCGGCATCCCCAGCGCCGGAGCCAGCGCGGGCGTGAGCCCGGCGCGCCGGGACCGGTGCAGCAGCGCGGCCAGCACCCCGGTCAGCCGGTCCTCGCCCGTCCGGCCCGCCGCGTCCAGGGCGTCGCCCATCGCGGCGGCGGCCCCGGCGTCCCCCGGGTCCGTCCCGGTGGCGGCGGCCAGCGCAGCCGCGTCGGCCGGGGCCCCGGACCTTACGGCCCACAGGGCCGCAGCCGGGCCCAGCCCGTTCGCCACGACGGCGGCGTGCATCCAGTGCGTATCGGTCCGTACGTGTCCGGGCCGCACCCACTTGGCCACCAGGCGCCGGAAGTCCGCCGCGCCGAAACCGTCCGCGGGCCGCACGACATATCCCTCCTGCCGGCCGGTGTCCAGCTTCAGCGCCCGCAGCGCCTTCTCGGCGCGGGCGTCGAACACCCCGCGCCACAGCACCGGCGGCACCGGTATCCCCAGGTCCCGCAGGAACGCCACGGTCCGGTCCCAGTCCAGGCAGTGCTCCCCGTCCCAGACGGAGAAGCCGTAGAAGAAGCTCTCCAGCTCCTCGTAGGGGATCGAGTGGCGCGCGAACATGTTCTCGCCGCACACCCGCCACCCCTCGGGGATCCGTGCCCCGACCCGGCCCTGGAGCGCCTTCACCCAGCCCCGTGAGGGGTGGTGTGCGGAGTCCAGGGAGCGGGCGTGCAGCCCGTCGGCGTAGAGCGTGGTGTTCTCGCCGTCCAGCTTCTCGGTGACGACGACCTCGCGGCCGGTCAGCGCGGTGAGACCGGCGATCCGTATGTCGTCCGAGGTGGCCCCGGGGGACCAGGGCAGATGGGCGGTGCGCGGATAGTGCGTACGCATGATCGATGCCCCTGGTGACGACGGTTTGCCCGGCCGGTCACTGTAGGCACGGCGGTGCGGACCGCTCGACCGAATTAGGGTCGGGACCGCCCGGCACGGCTCCCGCTGCGCGCCCGCGTTTGACCGGGCGACCACGCGAGGTAGGATCCTCGGCCCGATTGGCCAGGCTCAGGCCCCGTATGGCACACTGACCAGGTTGCTCGGTTGAGTGTCAATGCTGCGCGCCTCCCGCCGGGAGGACCGGAAGCGAGTCCCACAGTACTCGTCGACCCCTCGCGGGTCGGACGTACGGGAATCTTCCGGGAAGCGTCAGTGGGGCACCGGCCAGGCACCCGGTGGGTGTTTCGCCCCCGGTCCTGCGGTCCTCGGGCCCGCACCCCCTTGGTTGGGAAATCCTTCGGGAGATCTGCGTAGAGGGGATGCGACACGCCCGACCGCGTGGGTCGGAGGTGGAGTCGTTAGAACTCCCGGGTTCCAGAGCGTTATTGAGAGACAGGACTACTAGTAGCCATGGCGGGACAGAAGATCCGCATCCGGCTCAAGGCCTACGACCACGAGGTCATCGACTCCTCGGCGAAGAAGATCGTCGAGACGGTGACCCGCACTGGTGCGTCGGTCGCGGGCCCGGTGCCGCTGCCCACTGAGAAGAACGTGTACTGCGTCATCAAGTCGCCGCACAAGTACAAGGACTCGCGCGAGCACTTCGAGATGCGCACGCACAAGCGCCTCATCGACATCCTCGACCCCACGCCGAAGACGGTTGACTCGCTGATGCGTCTCGACCTGCCGGCGGGCGTCGACATCGAGATCAAGCTCTGAGGTGACGCGCGAGATGGCTAAGAACATTAAGGGCGTCCTGGGCGAGAAGCTCGGCATGACCCAGGTCTGGGACGAGAACAACCGGGTCGTCCCGGTGACCGTCGTCAAGGCCGGGCCCTGCGTCGTCACCCAGGTCCGCACCAACGACAACGACGGCTACGAGGCAGTCCAGATCGCCTTCGGCGAGATCGACCCCCGCAAGGTGAACAAGCCCCTCAAGGGCCACTTCGCCAAGGCCGACGTGACCCCGCGCCGCCACCTGGTGGAGCTCCGCACCCCTGACGCCAGCGAGTACACGCTGGGCCAGGAGGTCACTGCCGAGGTGTTCGAGTCCGGCGTCAAGGTCGACGTCACGGGCAAGAGCAAGGGCAAGGGCTTCGCCGGTGTGATGAAGCGTCACAACTTCAAGGGTGGCAAGGCGTCCCACGGTGCCCACCGTGTGCACCGTATGCCCGGCTCCATCGGTGGCTGTGCCACCCCCGGCCGTGTCTTCAAGGGCATGCGCATGGCGGGTCGCATGGGCAACGAGCGTGTCACCACCCAGAACCTGACCATCCACGCGGTTGACGCGGAGAAGGGTCTGCTCCTCATCAAGGGCGCAGTCCCCGGTCCGAACGGCGGCCTCGTCCTGGTCCGTACCGCGGCCAAGGGGGCTTGAGGTAATGAGCACCATTGACATCCTTTCGCCGGCAGGCGACAAGGCCGGTACCGTCGAGCTCCCCGCGGAGATCTTCGACGCGAAGACCAGCGTTCCGCTGATCCACCAGGTCGTCGTCGCACAGCTGGCAGCTGCCCGTCAGGGCACGCACAAGACCAAGACCCGCGGCGAAGTCCGTGGTGGTGGCCGCAAGCCGTACCGCCAGAAGGGCACCGGCCGCGCGCGCCAGGGTTCGACCCGTGCGCCGCAGTTCGCCGGCGGTGGCGTCGTCCACGGCCCGCAGCCGCGTGACTACTCGCAGCGGACCCCGAAGAAGATGAAGGCCGCCGCCCTGCGCGGTGCCCTCTCCGACCGGGCCCGTCACTCCCGCATCCACGTCGTCACCGGCGTGGTCGACGGAGCTGTCTCCACGAAGGCCGCCAAGACGCTGTTCGGCAAGATCTCGGAGCGCAAGAACCTGCTCCTGGTCGTCGACCGTGCCGACGAGGCCGCGTGGCTGTCCGCCCGCAACCTGCCCCAGGTGCACATCCTGGAGCCGGGCCAGCTGAACACGTACGACGTGATCGTCTCTGACGACGTGGTCTTCACCCAGGCCGCCCTCGAGTCCTTCGTGTCTGGCCCCCAGACCGCTGAGACCGAAGGGAGCGACGCCTGATGAGCGAGGCGACCGTTACCAGCAAGACCTACTCGGACCCGCGCGACGTTCTCGTCAAGCCGGTCGTTTCCGAGAAGAGCTACGCGCTGCTCGACGAGAACAAGTACACGTTCATCGTCGCGCCCGGCTCCAACAAGACCCAGATCAAGCAGGCCGTGGAAGCGGTCTTCTCGGTCAAGGTCACCGGGGTCAACACGATCAACCGGCAGGGTAAGCGCAAGCGCACCAAGACCGGTTTCGGCAAGCGCGCTGACACCAAGCGCGCCATCGTGACCCTCGCCGAGGGCGACCGTATCGACATCTTCGGCGGCCCGACCTCCTGACGGAGGTCGAGTCGTCCGGAATCGGACGAGGACTGAGAAATGGGTATCCGCAAGTACAAGCCGACGACCCCGGGCCGTCGTGGCTCCAGCGTCGCCGACTTTGTCGAGATCACGCGGTCCACGCCGGAGAAGTCGCTGGTCCGCCCCCTGCACAGCAAGGGCGGCCGTAACAACGCCGGTCGTGTGACCGTTCGCCACCAGGGCGGTGGCCACAAGCGCGCCTACCGAGTGATCGACTTCCGTCGTCACGACAAGGACGGCGTGCCGGCCAAGGTCGCGCACATCGAGTACGACCCGAACCGCACCGCGCGCATCGCGCTCCTGCACTACGCGGACGGCGAGAAGCGCTACATCATCGCGCCGCGTGGCCTGACGCAGGGCGACCGTGTCGAGAACGGCCCGGCCGCCGACATCAAGCCCGGCAACAACCTGGCGCTGCGCAACATCCCGGTCGGTACGACCATCCACGCCATCGAGCTGCGGCCCGGCGGCGGCGCGAAGTTCGCCCGTTCCGCGGGTGCCTCCGTGCAGCTGCTGGCGAAGGAGGGCACCATGGCCCACCTTCGTATGCCGTCGGGTGAGATCCGCCTGGTCGACGCCCGCTGCCGCGCCACCATCGGCGAGGTCGGCAACGCCGAGCAGTCGAACATCAACTGGGGCAAGGCCGGCCGCATGCGCTGGAAGGGCGTTCGCCCGACCGTCCGCGGTGTCGCGATGAACCCGGTTGACCACCCGCACGGTGGTGGTGAAGGCAAGACCTCCGGTGGTCGCCACCCGGTCTCGCCGTGGGGTCAGAAGGAGGGTCGTACTCGTTCGCCGAAGAAGGCATCGAACAAGTACATCGTCCGCCGCCGCAAGACGAACAAGAAGCGCTAGGAGCGGGTTTAGATGCCGCGCAGTCTCAAGAAGGGGCCCTTCGTCGACGGCCACCTCATCAAGAAGGTGGACGTACAGAACGAGGCAGGCACCAAGAACGTCATCAAGACCTGGTCCCGTCGCTCGATGATCGTCCCGGCCATGCTGGGTCACACCATCGCGGTGCACAACGGCAAGATTCACGTCCCGGTGTTCGTCACCGAGTCGATGGTCGGCCACAAGCTCGGCGAGTTCTCGCCGACTCGCACCTTCCGCGGCCACGTCAAGGACGACCGGAAGTCGAAGCGCCGCTAACGCGGGGTGACTGACTATGACTTACACCGAAGGGACAACCATGGAAGCCAGGGCCCAGGCGCGGTACATCCGCGTCACGCCCATGAAGGCCCGCCGCGTGGTGGACCTCATCCGTGGCATGGATGCCACGGAGGCTCAGGCGGTCCTGCGTTTCGCCCCGCAGGCCGCGAGCGTGCCGGTTGGCAAGGTGCTGGACAGCGCCATCGCCAACGCTGCACACAACTACGACCACACCGACGCCTCTTCGCTGGTCATCAGCGAGGCGTACGTGGACGAGGGCCCGACCCTGAAGCGGTTCCGTCCGCGTGCTCAGGGCCGTGCCTACCGGATCCGTAAGCGGACCAGCCACATCACCGTGGTCGTCAGCAGCAAGGAAGGAACCCGGTAATGGGCCAGAAGGTAAACCCGCACGGGTTCCGGCTCGGCATTACCACGGACTTCAAGTCCCGTTGGTACGCCGACAAGCTGTACAAGGACTACGTCAAGGAAGACGTCGCCATTCGTCGCATGATGACGAAGGGCATGGAGCGGGCCGGCATCTCGAAGGTCGAGATCGAGCGCACCCGCGACCGCGTCCGCGTTGACATCCACACCGCCCGCCCGGGCATCGTCATCGGCCGCCGCGGCGCCGAGGCCGACCGCATCCGTGGCGAGCTGGAGAAGCTGACCGGCAAGCAGGTCCAGCTGAACATCCTTGAGGTCAAGAACCCCGAGGTGGACGCTCAGCTGGTGGCCCAGGCCGTCGCCGAGCAGCTCTCCTCCCGCGTCTCCTTCCGTCGGGCCATGCGCAAGAGCATGCAGTCCTCGATGAAGGCCGGCGCCAAGGGCATCAAGATCCAGTGCGGTGGCCGCCTCGGCGGCGCCGAGATGTCCCGCTCGGAGTTCTACCGCGAGGGCCGTGTGCCCCTGCACACGCTCCGCGCGAACGTCGACTACGGCTTCTTCGAGGCCAAGACGACCTTCGGCCGCATCGGTGTGAAGGTCTGGATCTACAAGGGCGACGTCAAGAACATCGCCGAGGTCCGCGCCGAGAACGCCGCTGCCCGCGCCGGCAACCGCCCGGCCCGTGGCGGCGCTGACCGCCCGGCCGGCCGTGGTGGCCGCGGTGGCGAGCGTGGCGGCCGCGGTCGCAAGCCGCAGCAGCAGTCGGCTCCGGCTGCCGAGGCCCCCAAGGCCGAGGCTCCCGCCGCTGCCGCTCCGGCTGCCGAGAGCACCGGAACGGAGGCCTGACCGAAATGCTGATCCCCCGTAGGGTCAAGCACCGCAAGCAGCACCACCCGAAGCGCAGCGGTATGTCCAAGGGTGGCACGCAGGTTGCGTTCGGCGAGTACGGCATCCAGGCGCTGACCCCGGCGTATGTGACGAACCGCCAGATCGAGGCAGCTCGTATCGCGATGACCCGCCACATCAAGCGTGGCGGCAAGGTCTGGATCAACATCTACCCGGACCGCCCCCTGACGAAGAAGCCGGCCGAGACCCGCATGGGTTCCGGTAAGGGTTCTCCCGAGTGGTGGATCGCGAACGTCAAGCCCGGTCGGGTGATGTTCGAGCTGTCCTACCCGAACGAGAAGATTGCTCGTGAGGCGCTCACCCGCGCTGCTCACAAGCTTCCGATGAAGTGCCGGATCGTTCGGCGCGAGGCAGGTGAGTCGTGATGTCGGCCGGTACCAAGGCGTCCGAGCTGCGCGAGCTGGGCAACGAGGAGCTCCTCAACAAGCTCCGCGAGGCCAAGGAAGAGCTGTTCAACCTCCGCTTCCAGGCGGCGACCGGGCAGCTTGAGAACCACGGCCGGCTCAAGTCCGTCCGTAAGGACATCGCCCGGATCTACACCCTGATGCGCGAGCGCGAGCTGGGCATCGAGACGGTGGAGAGCGCCTGATGAGCGAGAAGACTGTGACTGAGACGAACACCGACCGCGGTTTCCGTAAGACCCGTGAGGGTCTCGTCGTCAGCGACAAGATGGACAAGACCGTCGTCGTCGCTGTCGAGGACCGTGTCAAGCACGCGCTGTACGGCAAGGTCATCCGCCGTACGAACAAGCTCAAGGCGCACGACGAGCAGAACGCCGCCGGCGTTGGCGACCGCGTCCTCCTGATGGAGACCCGGCCGCTGTCCGCCACGAAGCGGTGGCGCATCGTCGAGATCCTCGAGAAGGCCAAGTAATTCCTGAGGGGCATTCCCCTCAGGCAAGTTCCGCCAGGCTCGGCGGGGGCTCGTTCCGGTGACGGAGCGGCCCCCGCCGGGAACCGGCAGACGATCAGGAGATAGACGTGATCCAGCAGGAGTCGCGACTTCGCGTCGCCGACAACACGGGTGCGAAGGAAATCCTCACCATCCGTGTTCTCGGTGGTTCGGGTCGCCGCTACGCGGGCATCGGTGACGTCATCGTCGCCACCGTCAAGGACGCGATCCCCGGTGGCAACGTGAAGAAGGGTGACGTCGTCAAGGCCGTCATCGTTCGCACCGTCAAGGAGCGTCGCCGTCAGGATGGCTCGTACATCCGCTTCGACGAGAACGCCGCCGTCATTCTGAAGAACGACGGTGACCCCCGCGGCACCCGCATCTTCGGCCCGGTGGGCCGGGAACTGCGCGAGAAGAAGTTCATGAAGATCATCTCGCTCGCGCCGGAGGTGCTGTAAGCATGAAGATCAAGAAGGGCGACCTGGTTCAGGTCATCACCGGTAAGGACAAGGGCAAGCAGGGCAAGGTCATCGTGGCCTACCCCGCTCAGGACCGCGTCCTCGTCGAGGGTGTCAACCGGGTCAAGAAGCACACCAAGGCCGGCCAGACCGCTCGCGGTTCGCAGACCGGTGGCATCGTCACGACCGAGGCCCCCATCCACGTGAGCAACGTTCAGCTCGTCGTGGAGAAGGACGGCAACAAGGTCGTCACGCGCGTCGGTTACCGCTTCGACGACGAAGGCAACAAGATCCGCGTTGCCAAGCGGACGGGTGAGGACATCTGATGGCTACCACCACCACTCCGCGTCTGAAGACGAAGTACCGCGAGGAAATCTCCGGCAAGCTGCGTGAGGAGTTCTCGTACGAGAACGTCATGCAGGTCCCCGGCCTGGTCAAGATCGTGGTCAACATGGGTGTGGGCGACGCCGCCCGCGACTCCAAGCTGATCGACGGCGCCGTGCGCGACCTCACCACGATCACCGGCCAGAAGCCGGCCGTCACCAAGGCCCGCAAGTCCATCGCGCAGTTCAAGCTGCGCGAGGGTCAGCCGATCGGCTGCCACGTCACCCTCCGCGGTGACCGCATGTGGGAGTTCCTGGACCGTACGCTGTCGCTCGCGCTGCCGCGTATCCGTGACTTCCGTGGTCTGTCGCCGAAGCAGTTCGACGGCCGTGGCAACTACACCTTCGGTCTCACGGAGCAGGTCATGTTCCACGAGATCGACCAGGACAAGATCGACCGGGTCCGGGGCATGGACATCACCGTGGTCACCACGGCGACCAATGACGACGAGGGTCGTGCCCTCCTTCGTCACCTCGGCTTCCCGTTCAAGGAGAACTGACCGTGGCGAAGAAGGCTCTGATCGCTAAGGCCGCCCGTAAGCCGAAGTTCGGCGTTCGCGGGTACACCCGCTGCCAGCGCTGCGGCCGGCCCCACTCCGTCTACCGCAAGTTCGGCCTGTGCCGCGTGTGCCTTCGTGAGATGGCTCACCGTGGCGAGCTGCCGGGCGTGACCAAGAGCTCCTGGTAATTCTCCTTCGCCCTCCGGGCGTTGGGAATTGACGGAAGCTCTCGGTAAGCATCTGGTCGGCAGGAGCCCGCCCTCACATGCCGTAGGCTTGTGGGGTTGGGCGCCTGCCGCCCAAGACCGACTTACTACGCCGTAGGTCCCCGCACCGCACCCGTCCCGCCTATGAGTGGGGAGAGGGATGGCGCATACAGGAAACCCCGGCGAGAGAGGCCGAAGGCCAATTCATGACCATGACTGATCCCATCGCAGACATGCTCACGCGTCTGCGCAACGCGAACTCGGCGTACCACGACTCCGTCGTGATGCCGCACAGCAAGATCAAGTCGCACATCGCGGAGATCCTCCAGCAGGAGGGCTTCATCACCGGCTGGAAGGTCGAGGACGCCGAGGTCGGCAAGAACCTCGTCCTTGAGCTGAAGTTCGGCCCGAACCGCGAGCGCTCGATCGCCGGCATCAAGCGAATCTCGAAGCCGGGTCTGCGTGTATACGCAAAGTCCACCAACCTGCCGAAGGTCCTCGGCGGCCTGGGCGTGGCGATCATCTCCACGTCCCACGGTCTCCTGACCGGCCAGCAGGCCAGCAAGAAGGGCGTAGGTGGGGAAGTCCTCGCCTACGTCTGGTAGTCGGGAACGGAGGAATAGCTCATGTCGCGAATCGGCAAGCTCCCCATCCAGGTTCCCGCCGGTGTGGACGTCACCATCGATGGCCGCACGGTCGCGGTGAAGGGGCCCAAGGGCACCCTCACGCACACCGTCGCGTCGCCGATCGAGGTCACCAAGGGTGAGGACGGCTTCCTCAGCGTCACCCGCCCGAACGACGAGCGTCAGAACAAGGCCCTTCACGGCCTGTCCCGCACGCTGGTGGCGAACATGATCACCGGTGTGACCCAGGGATACACCAAGGCGCTCGAGATCAGTGGTGTCGGTTACCGCGTCCAGGCGAAGGGCTCCAACCTGGAGTTCGCCCTGGGCTACAGCCACCCGATCCTGATCGAGGCCCCGGAGGGCATCACCTTCAAGGTGGAGTCCCCCACGAAGTTCTCCGTCGAGGGCATCGACAAGCAGAAGGTCGGCGAGACCGCGGCCAAGATCCGCAAGCTGCGGAAGCCTGACCCGTACAAGGCCAAGGGCGTCAAGTACGCCGGCGAGGTCATCCGCCGCAAGGTCGGAAAGGCTGGTAAGTAGCCATGGCATACGGCGTGAAGATCGCCAAGGGCGACGCCTACAAGCGTGCCGCCCTCAAGCGTCGCCACATCCGCGTCCGCAAGCACATCTCCGGTTCGCCGGAGCGTCCGCGCTTGGTCGTGACGCGGTCCAACCGCCACATGGTGGCTCAGGTCATCGACGACATCGCGGGCCACACGCTCGCGTCGGCGTCGACCCTGGACGTCTCCATCCGTGGTGGCGAGGGCGACAAGAGCACCCAGGCCAAGCAGGTCGGCGCCCTGGTCGCTGAGCGCGCCAAGGCCGCAGGCGTCGAGGCCGTCGTGTTTGACCGCGGTGGTAACCAGTACGCCGGGCGGATTGCCGCTCTGGCTGACGCCGCCCGTGAAGCCGGTCTGAAGTTCTGAGCCCGGTTCCTACGCACAGCGGACGTAACAGAGAGAGGTAAATCCAATGGCTGGACCCCAGCGCCGCGGAAGCGGTGCCGGTGGCGGCGAGCGGCGGGACCGGAAGGGCCGTGACGGCGGCGCAGCTGCCGCCGAGAAGACCGCGTACGTTGAGCGCGTTGTCGCGATCAACCGCGTCGCCAAGGTTGTGAAGGGTGGTCGTCGCTTCAGCTTCACCGCGCTGGTCGTGGTGGGCGATGGTGACGGCACCGTCGGTGTCGGTTACGGCAAGGCCAAGGAAGTTCCCGCGGCCATCGCCAAGGGTGTCGAGGAAGCCAAGAAGAACTTCTTCAAGGTTCCGCGCATCCAGGGCACCATTCCTCACCCGATCCAGGGCGAGAAGGCTGCGGGCGTCGTCCTGCTGAAGCCTGCTTCCCCCGGTACCGGTGTTATCGCCGGTGGCCCGGTGCGCGCCGTTCTGGAGTGCGCCGGCGTTCACGACATCCTGTCGAAGTCGCTCGGCTCCGACAACGCGATCAACATCGTGCACGCGACCGTGGAGGCCCTCAAGGGCCTGCAGCGTCCCGAGGAGATCGCGGCCCGCCGCGGTCTGCCGCTCGAGGACGTCGCCCCCGCGGCTCTGCTTCGCGCACGTGCGGGAGCGGGTGCGTAATGGCTCGCCTCAAGATCACGCAGACGAAGTCGTACATCGGCAGCAAGCAGAACCACCGCGACACCCTGCGTTCGCTCGGGCTCAAGCGCCTGCACGACGTGGTTGTCAAGGAGGACCGCCCCGAGTTCCGCGGAATGGTGCACACCGTCCGCCACCTCGTGACGGTTGAGGAGGTCGACTGACATGGCGGAGAACAAGCCGCTGAAGGCCCATGACCTCCGGCCCGCCCCGGGCGCCAAGACCGCCAAGACCCGTGTGGGTCGTGGTGAGGCGTCCAAGGGTAAGACCGCCGGTCGTGGCACCAAGGGCACCAAGGCCCGTTACCAGGTTCCGGAGCGCTTCGAGGGTGGGCAGATGCCCCTCCACATGCGTCTCCCGAAGCTCAAGGGCTTCAAGAACCCGTTCCGCACCGAGTACCAGGTCGTGAACCTGGACAAGCTCGCGACGCTCTACCCCGAGGGTGGAGAGGTCACCGTGGCCGACCTGGTCGCCAAGGGTGCGGTGCGCAACAACCACCTCGTCAAGGTCCTCGGACAGGGCGAGATCTCCGTGGCGCTGCAGGTTTCGGTTGACGCCGTCTCCGGCTCCGCCAAGGAGAAGATTGCCGCCGCCGGCGGCACCGTCACCGAGCTCGTCTGAGACAACTCGATGGCCTGAACATCCGACCGGGGATGCCTCTCATATGGGGCATCCCCGGTTGGTCGTTCCTAGGGGGGCATGGTCGCCGGTAAGGTGGCGTGCGTTGTTGTGTGGTACCCCCCTGGGCACCCGCCCCGGGGACTTTGACTTTTACGTATTCGTCGATCCTCAAGACCGTCACCTCTACGCATTGCGCGGGGGTCGCAGGAGGCACCGTGCTCACCGCGTTCGCCCGGGCGTTCAAGACGCCCGACCTGCGCAAGAAGCTGCTCTTCACGCTCGGCATCATCGTGCTCTACCGGCTCGGGGCGCACATCCCGGTACCGGGAGTGAGCTACGAGAACGTCCAGACCTGTGTTGATCAGGCCAGCAAGGGCAACAACAGCCTCTTCGGCCTGGTGAACATGTTCAGCGGTGGTGCACTGCTGCAGATCACGATCTTCGCGCTCGGCATCATGCCGTACATCACGGCCAGCATCATTCTTCAGCTGCTGACCGTGGTCATCCCCCGACTAGAGGCGCTCAAGAAGGAGGGGCAGTCCGGCCAGGCGAAGATCACGCAGTACACGCGTTATCTGACCGTCGCGCTCGCCATCCTCCAGGGCACCGGCCTGGTGGCCACCGCCACCAGTGGCGCGCTCTTCAGCGGCTGCCCGGTCGCCGACCAGATCGTGCCGAACCAGTCGATCTTCACGACCATCGTCATGGTCATCACGATGACCGCGGGCACCGCGGCCGTCATGTGGCTCGGTGAGCTCATCACCGACCGCGGCATCGGCAACGGCATGTCGATCCTGATGTTCATCTCGATCGCCGCCAGCTTCCCCGGCGCCCTGTGGGCCATCAAGACCAGCGGCAAGCTGGCCGACGGCTGGATCGAGTTCGGCACCGTCATCCTGATCGGCTTCGTGATGGTGGGCCTCGTCGTCTTCGTCGAGCAGGCCCAGCGCCGCATTCCGGTGCAGTACGCGAAGCGCATGATCGGCCGCAGGTCGTACGGCGGTACCTCGACGTACATTCCGCTGAAGGTCAATCAGGCGGGTGTGATTCCCGTCATCTTCGCTTCTTCGCTGCTCTACATTCCCGCCCTGATCGTCCAGTTCTCCAACTCCACTGCGGGCTGGGCGACCTGGATCAAGGACAACTTCGTCAAGGGCGACCACCCGTACTACATCACGGCGTACTTCCTGTTGATCGTCTTCTTCGCCTTCTTCTATGTGGCGATTTCGTTCAACCCCGAGGAAGTCGCCGACAACATGAAGAAGTATGGTGGGTTCATCCCGGGTATCCGGGCTGGTCGACCTACTGCCGAGTACCTGAGCTACGTGCTCAACAGGATCACTTGGCCGGGCTCGCTGTACCTGGGTCTGATCGCTCTTGTGCCGACGATGGCGTTGGCAGGCTTCGGTGGAGCCAACCAGAACTTCCCGTTCGGCGGGACGAGCATCCTCATCATCGTGGGTGTGGGTCTGGAGACCGTGAAGCAGATCGAGAGTCAGCTCCAGCAGCGCAATTACGAAGGGTTCCTCCGCTGATGCGAATCGTCCTCGTCGGGCCGCCCGGTGCCGGCAAGGGAACGCAGGCTGCGTACCTTGCCAAGAACCTGTCGATTCCGCAGATCTCCACGGGCGATCTCTTCCGCGCCAACATCAGCCAGGGCACCGACCTTGGCAAGCGGGCCCGCGCCTTCATGGACGCAGGTCAGTTGGTTCCGGACGAGGTCACCATCGGGATGGCCAAGGACCGCATGTCCCAGCCGGACGCCGAGAACGGCTTCCTGCTGGACGGCTTCCCGCGCAACGTGGGTCAGGCCGAGGCTCTTGACGCCATGCTCAAGGACGAGGGCACCAAGCTCGACGCGGTCCTGGACCTGGAGGTCCCCGAGGACGAGGTGGTCAAGCGCATCGCCGGCCGCCGGATCTGCCGGAACGAGGGCTCCCACGTCTTCCACGTGACGTACAACCCGCCGAAGACCGAGGGCGTCTGCGACGTCTGCGGCGGCGAGCTGTACCAGCGGGACGACGACACCGAGGAGACGGTGCGTACCCGGCTGGAGGTCTACCACACGCAGACCGAGCCGATCATCGACTACTACCGGGCCCAGAACCTGGTGGTCACCATCTCCGCGCTCGGCAAGGTCACCGATGTGACCGAGCGGGCGATGGAGGCCCTCAAGTCCGACAAGGGCTGAGTGCAGAACCCCGCAGTACTTGTGCAGTCGGCCGCGGCGTCCATGGGCGCCGCGGCCGACTGTTTGCGCCGTATCGTTGTGTGAGTACGCCGCAGACATCACCGTTCGATGCAGTCCGATGCAGAGAGGCGCCGCGCAATGGTGCAGATCAAGACCCCCGAGCAGATCGCGAAGATGCGCGAGGCGGGGCTGGTGGTCGCTGCCATTCACGCGGCCACCCGCGAGGCGGCGGTGCCCGGCGCCACCACGCTGGACCTGGACCAGGTCGCCCGCAAGGTGATCGCCGACCACGGTGCGAAGTCGAACTTCCTCGGTTACGGCGGGTTCCCCGCGACCATCTGCACCTCGGTCAACGAGGTCGTCGTCCATGGCATCCCGGACGAGAAGACGGTCCTCAAGGACGGGGACATCATCTCCATCGACGCCGGCGCGATCGTCGACGGCTGGCACGGCGACGCCGCGTACACGGCCTTCGTCGGTACCGGTCACGCACCGGAGCTGGTCGAGCTCTCCCGGGTGACCGAGGAGTCCATGTGGGCCGGCATCGCCGCGATGAAGGTGAACAACCGCCTGGTCGACATCTCGAAGGCGATCGAGTCCTACATCCGCCGCCAGCCCCGCCCCGCCACCGGCAAGTACGGGATCATCGAGGACTACGGCGGCCACGGCATCGGCACCGAGATGCACATGGACCCGCACCTGCTGAACTACGTCGCCCGCAAGCGCGGCAAGGGCATCAAGCTGGTCCCCGGCGTCTGCCTGGCCATCGAGCCGATGGTCTCGCTCGGTACGGCGCAGACCGAGGTGCTCCAGGACGACTGGACGGTCATCACGACGGACGGCACCTGGTCCTCCCACTGGGAGCACTCGATCGCCCTCACCGAGCAGGGCCCCCTGGTCCTGACCGCCCCCGACTGCGGCAGGGCGAGGCTGGCGCAGTACGGAATCGAGGCGGCACCGGACCCGCTGGGGTGAGGTGAACCCCCGGTGGAGGTCTAAGGATCTACTCCGGTGGGCAAACTTGACGGATTCGTCTTTTGGGGTCCGCTGACGTAGACTGACTCGTCGGCTGTCGTGCATCAGTGTGTCCGCATGCGATGCCGAAAGTCGATCAAGGTAGCCGATTCGAAAGGCGAAGCGTGGCCAAGAAGCAAGGTGCCATCGAAATTGAGGGCACCGTGATCGAGTCCCTCCCGAACGCCATGTTCAAGGTGGAGCTCCAGAACGGTCACAAGGTCCTCGCGCACATCAGCGGCAAGATGCGGATGCACTACATCCGAATCCTTCCGGATGACCGGGTCGTCGTGGAGCTCTCCCCGTACGACCTGACGCGTGGCCGGATCGTCTACCGCTACAAGTAGATCTTGCCTCCACCTCGCTTCCGCGTGGTGACGGCACTGACCCGGAGAACCTGACATCCCATGAAGGTCAAGCCGAGCGTCAAGAAGATCTGCGACAAGTGCAAGGTGATCCGCCGTCACGGTCGGGTCATGGTCATCTGCGACAACCTGCGCCACAAGCAGCGCCAGGGCTGACGCACGACCCCCTGCATCTCGCAGTACTTCGCGCGACGCACGTAAAACGTACATACGCAGAGTCCGTCCAAGCTTCGGCTGACGACACCTCCGGTGGGGGCCGGGGACCTGGGCGTACCACCTCTCGTCATGAGAGGTCGGCGGTCGGGAGCGGCTCTGCGGAAGACCCCCGAATTAACAACTGGAGCCATTGAATGGCACGCGTTTCAGGTGTTGACATCCCGCGCGAAAAGCGCGTGGAGGTTGCCCTCACCTACGTCTTCGGTATCGGGCGCACCCGGTCCAAGGAGATTCTCGCCACCACTGGCGTGAACCCCAACACCCGCGTTCGCGACCTGGCCGAAGAGGAACTGGTCAAGATCCGCGAGTACGTGGACGCCAACCTCCGCACCGAGGGTGACCTCCGTCGCGAGATCCAGGCCGACATCCGCCGCAAGGTCGAGATCGGCTGCTACCAGGGCCTGCGTCACCGCCGCGGCCTGCCGGTCCACGGCCAGCGCACCAGCACGAACGCTCGTACCCGCAAGGGCCCGCGTCGCGCGATCGCCGGCAAGAAGAAGCCGGGCAAGAAGTAGTCCTCAGCGGACGCACTGCGGGCGTCCGGGCCACCGGTCATCCGCAGCAACCAGCGGTCTTCGCTGTAGGACCGATCACCTCCCCTCTCCATCTGGAGTCAAGACATGCCCCCCAAGGGTCGTCAGGGCGCAGCCAAGAAGGTGCGTCGCAAGGAAAAGAAGAACGTCGCTCACGGCCACGCGCACATCAAGAGCACGTTCAACAACACGATCGTCTCGATCACGGACCCCTCGGGCAACGTGATCTCCTGGGCCTCCGCCGGCCACGTCGGCTTCAAGGGCTCGCGCAAGTCCACCCCCTTCGCCGCGCAGATGGCCGCCGAGTCGGCCGCCCGCCGCGCGCAGGAGCACGGCATGCGCAAGGTTGACGTCTTCGTCAAGGGTCCGGGCTCCGGCCGCGAGACCGCGATCCGTTCGCTCCAGGCCACCGGCCTGGAGGTCGGTTCGATCCAGGACGTCACCCCCACCCCGCACAACGGATGCCGCCCGCCCAAGCGTCGCCGCGTCTGATTTTTTCGGGCTCTGCTCCAGGCAGTAGCTCGTGGGTCCGGGCGGTACGGCCCCTTCGGGGTCGTGCCGCCCGTACCCTTGTCAGTATCTGGGGGCGTCAAATAGTGGGCGCCCACGACTGAAGGAACGCAACATGCTTATCGCTCAGCGTCCGTCGCTGACCGAAGAGGTCGTTGACGAGTTCCGCTCCCGGTTCGTCATCGAGCCGCTGGAGCCGGGCTTCGGTTACACCCTCGGCAACTCTCTTCGCCGCACGCTCCTCTCCTCGATCCCCGGTGCCGCTGTCACCAGCATCCGGATCGACGGTGTCCTGCACGAGTTCACCACCGTGCCGGGCGTCAAGGAGGACGTCACCGACCTCATCCTCAACATCAAGCAGCTGGTCGTCTCCTCGGAGCACGACGAGCCGGTCGTGATGTACCTGCGCAAGCAGGGCCCCGGCCTGGTCACCGCTGCCGACATCGCCCCGCCGGCCGGTGTCGAGGTGCACAACCCGGACCTGGTCCTGGCCACGCTCAACGGCAAGGGCAAGCTGGAGATGGAGCTGACCGTCGAGCGCGGTCGCGGCTACGTCTCCGCCGTCCAGAACAAGCAGGCGGGCCAGGAGATCGGCCGTATCCCGGTCGACTCCATCTACTCGCCGGTGCTCAAGGTCACGTACAAGGTCGAGGCGACCCGTGTCGAGCAGCGCACCGACTTCGACAAGCTGATCGTCGACGTCGAGACCAAGCAGGCCATGCGTCCCCGTGACGCCATGGCTTCGGCCGGCAAGACCCTGGTCGAGCTGTTCGGTCTGGCGCGCGAGCTCAACATCGACGCCGAGGGCATCGACATGGGCCCGTCCCCGACGGACGCCGCGCTCGCCGCCGATCTGGCGCTGCCGATCGAGGAGCTGGAGCTCACGGTCCGTTCGTACAACTGCCTCAAGCGCGAGGGCATCCACTCCGTGGGTGAGCTCGTGGCCCGTTCCGAGGCCGACCTGCTCGACATCCGCAACTTCGGTGCGAAGTCGATCGACGAGGTCAAGGCGAAGCTGGCCGGTATGGGCCTCGCGCTGAAGGACTCGCCTCCCGGCTTCGACCCGACCGCCGCCGCCGACGCCTTCGGCGCCGACGACGACGCGGACGCCGGTTTCGTGGAGACCGAGCAGTACTGAGCCTGTGCCCCGGCGGTCGAGGCGTTGTCCTCGACCGCCGGACGGGCTTGATTCGAGACTTCCGTGCGGCGACCGTCGCACGGGAACTGACACCGGTACCTGATACGGCCGGTGCAGCACACAAGGAGAAAAACCATGCCTCAGCCCGCCAAGGGTGCCCGTCTGGGCGGCAGCGCTGCGCACGAGAAGCTTCTTCTCAACAACCTCGCGAAGTCGCTGTTCGAGCACGGCCGCATCACCACGACCGAGGCCAAGGCCCGCCGCCTGCGTCCGGTCGCCGAGCGTTTCATCACCAAGGCGAAGAAGGGCGACATCCACAACCGTCGCCTGGTGCTGCAGTCGATCACGGACAAGGGCGTCGTCCACACGCTCTTCACCGAGATCGCCCCGCGGTACGAGAACCGCCCCGGTGGTTACACCCGCATCACCAAGATCGGCAACCGTCGTGGCGACAACGCCCCGATGGCGGTCATCGAGCTGGTCGAGGCGCTGACCGTGGCCCAGCAGGCCACCGGTGAGGCCGAGGCCGCGACGAAGCGCGCGGTCAAGGAAGACGCCCTCAAGAAGGACGAGGCTCCGGCCGAGGCCGTCGAGGACGCCAAGCCGGCCGACGACGCCGAGTCGAAGGACGCCTGAGCGTTCTGAGACCACTGGACGGGCCCGCACCACCCTTCGGGGCGGTGCGGGCCCGTTCCGCATGTACCCGCGTGTGCCGCGTGCACCGGTAGAAAAGGACCCATGGGTGAGTGACGAGGTGGAGCCCGGCTTCGTACGGGTGCGGCTGGACCTGGCCTACGACGGCAAGGACTTCTCGGGCTGGGCGAAGCAGACCGCCAGGCGGACCGTCCAGGGTGAGATCGAGGACGCGCTGCGGACCGTGACGCGGTCCTCGCGGACATACGACCTGACCGTCGCCGGCCGGACCGATGCCGGGGTGCACGCCCGGGGCCAGGTCGCGCACGTCGACCTGCCCGACGAGGTGTGGGCCGAGCACGGCGACAAGCTGCTGCGGCGGATGGCCGGACGGATGGCGCCGGACGTGCGGATCTGGCGGATCGCGCCCGCCCCGGAGGGCTTCAACGCGCGGTTCTCGGCGCTGTGGCGCCGCTACGCCTACCGCGTCGCCGACCGTCCCGGCGGGGTGGATCCGCTGTTGCGCGGTCATGTGCTGTGGCACGACCGGCCGTTGGACGTGACCGCCATGAACGAGGCGGCCGCCCGGATGGTCGGCGAGCACGACTTCGCGGCGTACTGCAAGAAGCGCGAGGGCGCGACGACCATCCGTACGCTGCAGAAGCTGAGCTGGGTCCGGGACGGGGCGAGCGGCATCATGACGGCGACCGTGCAGGCGGACGCGTTCTGCCACAACATGGTCCGCGCGCTGATCGGTGCCGCGCTCTTCGTGGGCGACGGGCGCCGCCCCGCCGAGTGGCCCGCCCAGGTGCTCGCGGCCCGCGTCCGTGACCCCGGCGTGCACGTGGTGCGTCCGCACGGCCTGACGCTGGAGGAAGTGGCCTACCCCGCCGACGAGTTGCTGGCCGCCCGTGCCCGGGAAGCGCGCAATGTGCGGACGCTTCCCGGGGGCGGATGCTGCTGAGGGGCGCGGGCCGGCCGGGGCTGGGCCGTCAGCGTCTGCGCACGATCCGGGCGACCCGGCCGAGCAGGCGCGACGTGCGGGGCCGGGGAGCGGCGGCGGCCGGCTTCGGCGGCTCGGGGACGTCGACGCGCAGCGACAGGTCGCGGTGCGGATCGGTCCAGTACGGGGTGATGCGCAGGGCCCGCTCGGTGGGGTGCGCCACGGCGGTGAGCTGTGCGGGGACCTCGGGCGCTCGTACCCTGCCGAGGCGGGCGGACTTGGTCCAGCCGAGCGCGTTGAGGCGTACGGACAGGTCCCAGACGCCCCGGCCGAGCGGTGAACCGGCGACCGCGCGGGCGGGATCCAGCCCGGTGGAGCCGGTCACCTTCAGGCCCCCGTCGCCGCGTACGACGGTGCTCCTTGTGACCATGCGGTACTCGGCGCCGCTGCTGCGCTCCCGCAGGACCAGGACCACGGACGCCTTGTCCGGGGAGGCGCCGCCGGTGAGCGGTTCGGCTGCGAAGCGATCGAGGAGGGGCCGGGGGAGGCCCGTCGGGGCGAGGACGTGCCGGTCCCCGTCGGCGCCGTCGTCGGTGGTGACTCCGACCGGGCCGTCGGCGGCGTGCAGCCGGGCGTCGAAGGCGATGTGCATCGTGCCGTCGTCCTGCCACGACAGTTCGGTGAGGATGGGGCGGCAGGCGATGGAGTTCTCCCACTCGACGATCCGCGCCAGGGAGTCCTGGTCCTCGTCCTCGATCAGGCCGACGGCCACGCGCCGGGAGACCGGAAGGCCCGCAACCGCGGTCTCGGACACCCGGCCGCTCAGCGCCTTGCGGATCTCGTGGAGGGACTCGGTGCGGGCCTCCTCGTCCAGTGCCAGGAACTGTTTGCCGCCGATCCGGTCGAGCACCTCGACGCGCAGCCAGCGCCGGTGCAGCCGGTCGCGTGCCGCTCCGGGACCTGCCAGGGTGTCGGCGGTCTCCAGGAGTGCGGGCAGCGCCGCGTAGAACTCGGCGGCCGGTACGGGGGCGGCGGGCCGCTTCGGGCCGTAGTGGTAGCAGACCTGGCCGCCGAGCACGGAGGCGTGGGCCGCCCGCAGATACGCCTGTGCGGTGAACAGCTGCTCGGACAGCGGGTGCCGGTCCTCCGGGAAACGGAGGGCGTGCTCGGTGAGGAAGGCCCGGTCGAAGAGCTTGTTGGCGGTGAGGCTGTCGGCGAGGGGGTCCTTGGCGAGCGTCGCCCGGGGCCGGTCCCGTACGAAGAGTTCGCGCGGCAGGGCACGGTCCTTGCCGGCGAGCTTGCCCACGACGATGTCGGCGTCGTGCTCCACTCCGTAGTCGTACATCCGCCGCAGCGCCTCGGGGGCGAGACGGTCGCCGGGCTCCATGAACATCACGTACTGGCCGATGGCCGCGTCGATTCCGGTGTTGCGGGACGCGGCGTCGCTCGGCGGGAGCACCTCTCCCTCGCCGTCGCCGACGAGGACGACGTCGATGTCGTGGGCGGGCAGCGTCTGGGCGGTGAGCGAGTCGAGCGTTTCGCGCAGGGACTCCGGCGCGGCCCCACGGGTGGGGACGACGACGCTGACCTTGGGCG
>NZ_JBCEWQ010000054.1:0-49768 GCF_038448545.1 Streptomyces sp. CLV115 | reverse complement strand
CTCCGGCCCCGCCCGCACCGCCCGCGTCCGCGCCCGGCAAGATCAACCTGGACAAGGGGCGGGTCAGCCTCCAGAAGAACCAGACGGTGTCCCTGGTCAAGGGCGGCCGGCCGCTGCTCTCCCAGGTCAAGATGGGTCTCGGCTGGGAGCCCGCGTTCCGGGGCAAGGACATCGACCTCGATGCCTCCGTGATCGCCTACGGCCCCAACCGCAACCACCTGGACAGCTGCTACTTCGGCAAGCTCTCCATCCTGAACGGCGCGATCAAGCACTCCGGCGACAACCTCACGGGCGAGGGCGCGGGTGACGACGAGGTGATCGTCGTGGACCTGGGCCGGATCCCGGCGGAGGCGACCGGTCTGGTCTTCACGGTCAACTCGTTCACCGGCCAGAAGTTCACCGAGGTCGCCAAGGCCTACTGCCGGCTGCTCGACGCGACCACCGGCGAGGAGCTGGTCCGCTTCGACCTGACCGGCGCCGAGCCGCAGACCGGCGTGATGATGGCCAAGCTGATCAAGCAGTTCTCCGGCGAGTGGGAGATGACGGCGATGGGCAACTTCGTGAAGTCGCGCACCGTGCGCGGCATGGTGAAGCCCGCCGCCCAGTCGCTGTAGCGCGGCAGCGGGCTCCGGATACGCATTCAGGGGCACCTGTCGGCTGCAGGTGCCCCTGAATCCGCAGAGCGTGACGGGGAAGGACGCCGCGCGTGCTCGCCGCCGCTCTCAGAGCTTGGTCAGCTTGGAGTACGGGCTCAGGATCCTCCCCTGCCGTCCCGAGAAGTCGATGAGCACCGCGTCGTTGTCGCCCTCGACAGCGAGGACGCGGCCGAGGCCGAACTGATCGTGCGACACCCTGTCGCCCACATCGAACAATTCGACCGGTGGGGCCGCCTGGGCCGGGCGGTTGAAGGGACTGGAAGGCAGGTGGCGCCGGGATCCGGCTGACTGTTTCATTACCTTGAGTATGCGCCCTGGGAACGCCCGACGCCATGCCCGTTCATCTCAGGGGGCGCACTGATACCGGATTCGTGATCAGCGGATCCAGGGCCAGTCCGCGTCACGGCCCGCTTCCAGCAGCGGCACCAGACGGAACGCCGCGTCCGAAAGACCCCCGAAGGTGTGGCGCATCCCGCCCCCCGAGGGGGCGTGTCCCACCCGGTATCCGGCCAGGTTCCAGGTGTAGACGGGCACGGTGACGGGCACCGCCGCGACGGCGTCCGCGGCGTACGAGAACGACGCCTGCTCGTCGGTGACGATCAGTACCCGGTCGTGGCCCCGGTAGTGCCGGCGCACCGCCTCCTCGGTGTTGGTGCCGCCGAGGTCGCCGAAGCGCCCGAGGACCTTCAGCACGGACTCGCTCCGGCGAAATGTCACCGGTGCGCTGTTCGTACCGAACTGCACCAGATCGGCATCGGCCGCCCGCAGTGCCAGCGCCGTGCCGAAGATCGCGGCGGCGTCGGCCCGGTTGAGCTGCGAGCGGTCCGAGAGCGGCGACCACATCGAGCCCGAGCGGTCGACCAGGACCAGCGTCCGCCCGGACAGGGCGGGCACGTTGTCCAGCGAGTGGCCGAGCGCCTGCTCCAGCGGGTGGGCCCAGCGCAGCGAGGGCGCGTGCTGGTAGGCGGCGAGGTAGCGGAACGGGAACTGCTGGGACGCGGCGACCGCGGCCGGGTCGCAGATCCGCTCCGCCACCCGCGCGGCGACCTCGTCCGAGACGCCCGCCTCGTCGAAGTTGCGCAGATTGCGGATGAGCGCCATCGCGCCCATCGACGGGATCATCGCTTCCCAGGCGGTGGCGTCCATCGGCCCCTGCAACCAGCCCGCCAGGGCCTCCCAGGTCATGCCCGCGGCGGCCAGCCGGTCCGCCCCGTCGGCGCTCTCGACCACGGCCCGGCGCTCCGCCACGGGCAGCTCCATCAGCGCGCGGTGGGCGTTCAGGACCCGGTCCGAGACCGGCACCACGGCCGCCTCGGGGTGGTGGCGGCGGTCGAGGGCGTACCGGAACAGCTCGCCCTGCCACGGCTTCTGCGGGTCGGGCGAGGCGTGCACCAGGTTCAGGATGTCGCCGAAGCGGTAACCCTTGGACGCGGTGTCGTACTTCAGCAGCGACCTGCCGTTGTAGAGCCGGCGCACGGCATCGGCGATGCCGCGCTTGACCGGCTTGGGCACGGCCCGGCCGTAGCGGGAGGTCCAGTAACCGAGGAGTTCACCGGGCTCGTCGGCGCGCAGCAGGACGGAGTCGACGACCTGGCGGTTGGCCGGTCCGTCCTCGGCGCCCGCGTCCAGCCGTGCCTTCACGTACTCGGCGGCGCCGACGATCGAGGCGGTGCGCATCCGGCCGTCACGGCGCAGCCAGTGCAGCAGGCCGGCGGTCCACTCGGGATCGCCGACGGCGAGCACCCGCACCAGTTCGGCGAAGCGCTCGTCGCGCTGCTCGCCGTCCTCGTAGAAGGTCTGCTGGGAAACGAAATTGGCGACCGCGAGCAGGAAGAGTTCGGAGCGGTTGTCGCGCAGATGTCCCCGGCCGCCCTGATGGGTCGGCGCGGTGCGCCCGGTCGTCCGCACGGGCGAGGCGACGTGGGGCCTGGTGGTGCGGGTGTTGAAGCGTGCCATGAGAATTCCCCCGAATTCATTGGGGGAAGGCACAGCGGAAAAGGGTGCCCGAGATCAGGAGTCGGCGACGGGCTTACTGATGCTCTACCCGATTGAGCTACCGGCCGTGGCCGGGCGGGACTCGAACCCGCAACCGTCAGTTCAATGGAAGTATCCGTCGCCTGCGCACCGGGCACCCCCCGGCGTCTGTGCCTCCCGAGATCAGAGTCGGCGGCGGCGGGTTCGTGAGAGGAAGTAGCCGCAGCCTGCGCACCGGGAGGTGCGATGCAGTCGTGCTGATGAAGTTGTGGTGCCCAGAGTTCAAGGTCGGCGGAACCGACGAAGGTGCTCTGCCGACTGAGCTACACCGGAACGGATCCGGTGGCGGGACTCGAACCCGCGACATCCCCATTATCAGTGGAAGTAGGTCCTGCCTGCGCACCTGGGCACGGACAGGACTCTAGAGGGATGCCCGTCCGGCGCGCGAGGGAATTACGCGCGCCGGCCACAGAGGACGCCGTTGCCGGATACCCGGCGACGGGCCGTCAGCGACGGTTCGGCTGACGCTTCCACGGTCCGGTGATGGCGAGCATGATGCCCGGCGTCTGGATGTTGGCGTAGAGCGTCCTGCCGTCGGGCGAGAACGTGACCCCGGTGAACTCGCTGTACTCCGGGTCCTGCGCGCTGCCGATGTTCAGCTCGTTGCGGGCGATGGGGTAGGTGCGGCCGCTCTCGGTCGCGCCGAAGAGGTGCTGGATGCCGTCGCCGTCCTCGGCGATGACCAGGCCGCCGTAGGGCGAGACGGTGATGTTGTCCGGGCCGTCGAAGGCGCCGTCCTTCGACGGGTCGGCGTTCACGCCGAGGAGCACCTTCAGCGTCAGCGTGCGGCGCTTGGGGTCGTAGAACCAGACCTGGCCGTCGTGCTGGACGGGGCTCTCGGAGCGGGCGAACGAGGAGACGATGTAGGCGCCGCCGTCGCCCCACCACATGCCTTCGAGCTTGCGGGCGCGGGTGACCTCGCCCTCGCCGAACTGCTTGCGCACCGAGACGGACCTGGCGTCACGGTCGGGGACGTCGACCCAGTCCACGCCGTACACCGTGCCGGTCTTCGTGGCGCGGGACAGGTCGTCGACGAACTTGCCGGTGCTGTCGAAGCACTTGGTGGCCTGGAGGACGCCGGCGTCGTCGGCGAGCGTGCGCAGCTTGCCGCGGCCGTGCCGGAAGCCGTGCGGCGGAACCCAGCGGTAGAGCAGTCCGTTGGGGCCCGAGGCGTCCTCGGTCAGGTAGGCGTGGCCCTGCCTGGGGTCGATGACGACGGCCTCGTGGGCGTACCGGCCGAACGCCTTGATCGGGCGCGGGTCACGGTTGGCGCGCCGGTCGTACGGGTCGACCTCGAAGACGTAGCCGTGGTCCTTGAGCAGGCCGTTCTTGCCGGCCCTGTCCTCGGTCTCCTCGCAGGTGAGCCAGGTGCCCCACGGGGTGGCGCCACCGGCGCAGTTGGTGGACGTGCCGGCGATGCCGACCCACTCGGCGGTGCGGCCGTCGCGGCGGGTCTCCACGACGGTGCATCCGCCGGCCGCGACCGGGTCGTAGACGAGGCCCTCGGTGAGCGGCACCGGGTGCTCCCAGCCGGCCCGGGTACCGCTGAGCTCGTGGTTGTTGACGAGCAGGGTGACGCCGCGCGGGCCCTCGAAGCTGGCCGTGCCGTCGTGGTTAGAGGGGGTGAACTCGCCGCTCTCCAGCTTGGTGACCCCGCAGTGGGTGATGACCCGGTACGAGAAGCCGGCGGGGAGCGCGAGCAGTCCCTCGGGGTCGGCGATCAGCGGCCCGTAGCCGGGCTCACGGCCGTGCCCGTGACCGTGGTCGTGGTCGTGGTCGTGGTCGTGGTCATGACCGTGACCGTCGTGGTCGTGCTTCGAGTCCTCGGCGGCCAGGGCGCCCGGCGCGGTGGCGAGGGCCGCGACGGTACCGGTCAGCACGATGCCGGCACCGGTGAGGGCGGACTGTTTGGTGAATTCCCTGCGCGTGAAGGACATCACGTACTCCTGGGACAGCTGGGCGGGTTGTTGGCGCGCCCACATTCGCGCCTCCGCGCCAACACCAGTTGAACTGCGGGCGACGTCGGGGGGCATCCTTCCTGTGCAGTTGGCCGGAAGGTGTGTCCCGAAGTCGCCGTTCACCACGGGACGGCCCGCTCGCGCCGACCGCCCCGTACCCGGCCCCGGCGGTCAGGTTCCCTGGCGCGAACGGGCCTTGAACGCCGCCTTGCGGGCCTCCTTGGCCTTCTTCTTGTCGCTGTGCAGCCGCCCCATCGCTTCGAGGACATCGGCGGTCGCCGGGTGCGCCACCCGCCACGCCTCGTCGAAGAAGCCGCTGTGCTGGCCCGCCAGGCCCTCGACCAGGTCCTGGAGTTCGTCCAGATCGCCGTCGGTCTCCAGCTGGGCCGCGATCGTGTCGACGGCCAGCCAGAAGATCATCGACTCCGGCGGCGCGGGGACATCGGCGGCGCCCAGCTCCGCGAGCCAGACCCGGGCGAGGCCTCCGAGTTCGGGGTCGTCCAGCACCGCGCGCACCGCGGGCTCCGCCGCCGCGCCGACCAGGGCGAGCGCCTGCTGGCAGTGGAGCCTGCGCAGCGGCGCCTGCCGGTCCGTGCCCCGGGACGCGGCCAGGAGTTCGGCCGCCGCGCCGTCCGCACCGCCGCGCCGGTCGAGCCACAGCTCGACCTCGCCGCGGGCCGCCGCCTCGGGGTAGTACGCGATCCCGCCGAGCAGCGCGTCGGCGCCCTTGTCCGCGAAGTCGCCGATGGCCGGGGCGTCCACCCCGGCCTCCAGCATCCGGCTGCGCAGCCCGTAGAGGCCGAGGGGGGTCAGCTTCACCATGCCGTACCGGGTGACGTCCTCGTCGTCGGCGGGCGGGGTGCTGTCCTCGCCCTCCTCGACCAGCAACGCCTCGTCCACCGGGCGGTACTCGACGATCCCGATGGGTTCGAGGACCCGGAACTGGTCGTCCAGCCGCATCATCGCCTCGGACACCTGCTCAAGGATGTCGTCGGTGGGTTCGCCCATGTCGTCGGGGACGATCACCGACGCGGCGAGGGCCGGCAACGGTACGGGGGCGGCGTCCGTGCCGCCGTGGCCGTCGCCGACGGTGAGCAGGTACAGGTTGCCGAGCACCCCGTCGAGGAATTCCGCCTCGACCTCCGGATCCCAGTCCAGGGACTCGAAGTCGATCGAGCCGTCCTCGCCGACGAGATCGGCGAGGTCGTCGAAGACGGGCGCGGTCGCGTCGGCGTGGACGGCCTCCAGGCCGTCGAGCCAGATCGACAGGACGTCCTTCGGCGAACCACCGGTGACCAGCGCCAGGTTCGCGCCGGCGCGGGCGGTCCCCTCCGCGTCCGGTCCGGCGTCCTGGCCGGGGTCCTCGACGTCGACGAGCCCCGCGTCCACCGCGAGCCGCCACGCCTCGCTGGCCTCCGCGGCCCCGTCCTCGTCCGCCGCCAGGCCGATGTGCTCGGCCGCCGCGGGCAGTTGGGCGTCGACGAGCTCACCGCCGGCGCCGACCCGGGTCTCCGGGCCCGCCCAGCGGGCGAGCCGGACGGCGCGGGCGAGCAGCGGCGCGGCGAGCGCGTCCCGTGCCAGCTCGGCCTCGGTGCGCAGCCGTACGGGCGGCAGGGTGGGGGGCTCTGCGGACATCAGGCGGTTCTCCTCGGGACGTACCGGGCGTACGGATCGGACGTACCGGACGCGCGTGCCGGGTGTACCGGACGTACGGTCCGGGCATGCTGGGCGTACGGTTCGGGCGGCCCAAGCGTAGACGCATTTCACCCCATGCCGCCCGGTTCATGAAACGGACAGCGGCAGTCCACCCGGCAGACCTTGACAACCCCCTTGCGCACACAAGAGATTGACGCGCGTAGATCTCCGTTCCGACCCTCGAAACCCCCGGAGCCCGTGATGCCTGCCGCATCGTCCAGAACCACCGCCGTCTCCGCCGTAGTCACCGCCGCGCTCGCCGCCGGTCTGCTCACCGGCGCCGCGACCACCTCCGCTTCCGCCTCCACCACCGCCCTGTCCGTGGACGGCCAGGTCCGGATCCACGACATCCAGGGCTCCACCCGGATATCCCCGCTCGTCGGCAAGCAGGTCGGCGACGTGGCGGGCATCGTCACGGGCGTGCGGACGTACGGCTCGAAGGGCTTCTGGTTCCAGGACCCGAACCCCGACGCCGACCCCGCCACCAGCGAGGGCATCTTCGTCTACACCGGCTCCGCGCCCACCGTCGCGGTCGGTGACGCGGTCACCGTCTCCGGCACGGTCACCGAGTACGTCCCCGGCGGCCTCGACTCCGGCAACCAGTCGCTGACCCAGATCAGCAAGCCCACCGTCACCGTGGTCTCCTCCGGCAACGCCCTGCCCGCGCCGGTGCGGGTCTCGGAGCGCTCGGTGCCCTCCCGTTACACCCCCGAGGGTGACCCCGCCGCGGGCGGCTCCATCAACGCGCTGCCCCTCGCGCCGTCCCGCTACGCCCTCGACTACTACGAGTCGATCGAAGGGATGAACATCAGCGTCGGCACCTCGCGGGTTGTCGGCGCCACCGACGCGCACGCCGAGCTGTGGGTGACGGTGAAGCCGCGCGAGCACGACGCCCGCCGCGGCGGCACCGTCTACGGCTCGTACAGCTCCCAGAACACCGGACGGCTCCAGATCCAGTCCCTGGTGCCGCTCGCCCAGCAGCCGTTCCCGAAGGCGGACGTGGGCGACGTGCTCTCCGGTACGACCGAGGGCCCGCTCGACTTCAACCAGTACGGCGGCTACACGCTGACCGCCCGCACCATGGGCACGGTCACCGACAAGGGCCTGCGGCGGGAGACCACCCGCAAGCAGCGCGGCGGCGAGCTGGCCGTGGCGACGTACAACGTCGAGAACCTCGACCCGAGCGACCCGCAGGAGAAGTTCGACGCGCTCGCCGCGGCGGTCGTCGACAACCTCGCCTCGCCCGACATCGTGGCGCTGGAGGAGATCCAGGACAACAACGGCGCGAAGAGCGACGGCACGGTCGCCGCCGATGTGACGGTGAAGAAGTTCACCGACGCGATCGTGGCCGCGGGCGGCCCGGCGTACGACTGGCGCTCCATCGACCCGGAGGACAAGAAGGACGGCGGCGAGCCCGGCGGCAACATCCGTCAGGTCTTCCTCTTCAACCCGGAGCGGGTCTCGTTCACCGACCGGGCCGGCGGCGACGCGACGACGGCGACCGACGTCGCCCGGGTGCGGGGCCGCGCCGCCCTCACCCTCTCGCCCGGCCGGATCGACCCGGCGAACCCGGCGTGGGAGAACAGCCGCAAGCCGCTCGCCGGGGAGTTCAGCTTCCGCGGCCGTACGGTCTTCGTCGTCGCCAACCACTTCGCGTCCAAGGGCGGCGACGAGTCCATCTTCTCGGAGCACCAGCCGCCGTCGCGTTCCTCCGAGGTCCAGCGGCACGCGCAGGGCCAGGCGGTCAACACCTTCGTCAAGAAGCTGCTGAGCGTCCAGAAGAACGCGGACGTGCTGGTCGTCGGCGACATCAACGACTTCGAGTTCTCCGGCACGGCCGAGGCCCTGACCGCCGGTCGGGCGCTGTACCCGGCGATCAAGTCCCTGCCGCGCTCGGAGCGTTACAGCTACGTCTACCAGGGCAACAGCCAGGTTCTCGACCAGATCCTGACCAGCCCGTCGATCGACGACTTCCACTACGACAGCGTGCACATCAACGCCGAGTTCGCCGATCAGAACAGCGACCACGACCCGCAGGTGATCCGCTTCCGCCCGTAGCTGTGCCCCGCACCCTCAGCGGTGCTGCGCGCCCGCGCTCGGCCGGATGCTGAGCGCGGGCGTGTACCGGTGCACTCCGCCGCCGGTCACCCCCGGGTAGGACCGCACCCGTTCCCACTGCAAGGTGGCCGAGCCGATCCCGGCGCCGGACGCGGCCAGTGCGGCGACGTGGGCCCCGGCGCTCTCCCATTCGGCGTAGTTCAGCACGCGCGTCCCGTCGGTGCTCACGTGGAAGTGTCCGGAGATTCCGCCGGGAGGAAGCGCCGGGTCGGTACCCAGCGCCTCGAACACGGTGTCCACCCAGTCCCGTTGCCGCGCCCCGTCCGCACCGTCGAACTCGACGTCGACGATCACGACGCAGCCGGGCTCCCGCCCGTCGCCCACCGGCGGGAGCCCGGAACGGTAGAGCTCCAGGGTGTGCAGCCCGAGCCGCCGGATGCCCGGCACCGCGGCGTCGATGTCCGCGTTGCGCTCGTCCCTGCCGTTCCGGTAGAAGTCCTGGTACGCCTGCTCACCACTCCACTGGCTGTAGTGGAACAGGGTCTTCCCGTCCTCACCGGCATGGACGGTGTACGAAAGAAGTCCCGGATGCGGCCAGTCCCGGCTGTCCCACGCCTCTCGAACGGCCTCGACCGTCCGCCGCATGCGCTCCGGGGTGGAGACGTCCCAGGTACTCGCCTTGACGAGTCCGGCGTCGTTACGGGCAAGATCGGGACGGGATACGAACTGCACGCTCATGACGGGTCCTCCCTGGCGGGCGCACCGGGGCGGCGCGCCGTTGCCGACCACCCTGATACGTCAAGTCCGCTTGAGGTCAACAGCGCGCCCCGTCGGCACCGCCGGACCCACCGGCAACACAACGAACGGAGTACCGCATGGCACCGCACCTCAGGACGATCAGCCGCGAGGAACATCTGGCGTTCGTCGCGAGCCGTCCGGCCGTGAGCCATCTGCAGGTTCCGTCGTGGGGCGATGTGAAGCCCGACTGGCGTGCGGAGAGCATCGGCTGGTTCGACCGGGACGGTGCCGGCCGGGAGCGGATCGTCGGGGCCGGGCTGGTGCTGTACCGGCCGATCCCCCGGGTGAAGCGCGCTCTGGCCTATCTGCCGGAGGGCCCGGTCATCGACTGGCACGACGGTGGTCTGCGTGAGTGGCTGGATCCGATGCTGGCGCATCTGAAGGCTCAGGGTGCGTTCTCGGTGCGGATGGGTCCGCCGGTCGTCGCCCGGCGCTGGGACGCCGGGACGGTGAAGGCCGCCATCGCCGACCCGGCCGCCGGACGGCTGCGCGACGTACCGCCGGACTCGCGGGAGCCGGGGGCCGACGAGGTCGTGGAGCTGCTGCGCGGGCTGGGCTGGCGGCGCGGCGAGGCGGAGAGCGAGGACGGTTTCAGCGCGGGGCAGCCCCGGTACGTCTTCCAGGTGCCGTTCGCCGGGCTGTCGCTGGAGGAGGTCCGGGGCAATCTGAACCAGCAGTGGCGGCGCAACATCAAGAAGGCGGAGAAGGCGGGCGTCAAGGTCGTCGAGGGCGGCTACGAGGACCTTCCGGCCTTCTACGAGCTGTACCGCGAGACGGCCGAGCGCGACCGGTTCATCCCCCGTCCGCTCGGCTACTTCCAGCGGATGTGGACCGCGCTGCGGGCCGAGGACCCCGACCGGATGCGGTTGTACCTGGCCCAGCACGAGGGCGAGACGCTCTCCGCCGCGACGATGCTGACCGTCGGGAACCACGTCTGGTACTCCTACGGCGCCTCGACCGGCCGCAGGCGCGAGGTCCAGCCCAGCAACGCCGTCCAGTGGCGGATGATGAGCGACGCGCACGAACGGGGCGCCGCCGTCTACGACCTGCGCGGCATCACCGACACCCTGGACGAGGGCAACCATCTGGTGGGCCTGCTGCGCTTCAAGGTCGGCACCGGCGGCCGGGCCGCCGAGTACATCGGCGAGTGGGACTACCCGATCAACAAGGTGCTCCACAAGGCCTTCGGCCTCTACATGGCACGCCGCTGACCGTGCCGCCCCCGCCGGACCGCGGGCCCGGCAGCGGGGCTGCGGGCCGGTGCAGCCGACCGGCGGCAAGCGGCGTACGGACGCGCACCGGTTCTACGAGTCGCCGGGCTTCGTCCGCAGCCACGGGGGCTTCGGGCTCACGCTCCGGCCCCGCCCCGGCGCCGCTACGCGGGGTCGGTCCGCCACGCGGTCATGTTGAGCTCGTCGAGCAGCCGTACGTCGCTGCCCTTGAGCGGGAAGGTGCGCCCCTCCAGGCCGGGCGCGGCCGCGATCTCCAGGGCGTCGCCCTCGATGAGGTCGCCTCCGGTGGGGGTGGAGACCCAGGCCAGGAGCGAGCGCACGGTCCGGCCCGGCTTCAGCATGATCTCCTTCGGCCCGCGGTCGGTGCCCATGTAGGAGGAGCCCGGGTTGACCGGGACGGGCAGCGGGTCGCCGGCCTCGTCCAGGGCCCGGACGGACGGATAGCCGGTGACCCGGTAGGGCTTGCTGCCGCAGTTGGTGAGGCTGAGTCCGACGGCCCGGTGGCCGAGCGCCGCCTCCACCTCGCCCATGTCGACGACGACACCGGAGGACGGGCAGCCGGCCGGGAGGGTGGGTGTGGGGGCGGGCCCCTGCGCGCCCGGCCGGTCGAAGGCCCCGGCGGAGACGCTGGGGAACGGCGTCGGCAGCTTGTCGGCGTGCACCCGGTACGGATCGCCGGCTGCCGGCTCCGGCTCGCCCTCGCCCGCCGGCACGAGGAACCCGGCGCATCCGGAGAGCGTCAGGCCCAGCACCCCGGTCAGCACCCAGGCCGCCAGTGGCCTCCGTCTCCCGGTTCCCGCCCCTGCCAGTCCTCGCATGCTCACGCACCCACCCCGATCTCGGCCTGCCGCATAGGCGTTCGATCATGCCAGACCCCGTGGGCCCGGCCCCGCGACTGTTCAGCTCTCCTTGCCGCTCGCCCCAAGCAGATCTAAGTGGACCTTCACGGTCCGGTCGGCCGACACTTCGGGGATGACCGCACCAGTGACACCCTTCGGCCGCACGCTCTGCGCCATGATCACGCCGTTCACCGGATCCGGCGAGCTGGACCCGGACGCCGCCGGGAGGCATGCCGTCGCCCTGGTCGCCGACGGCTGCGACGGGCTGGTGCTCAGCGGCACCACCGGCGAGTCCCCGACCACCACCGATGCCGAGAAGACCGCGCTGCTGCGGGCGGTCCGGGCCGCGGTGGGCGACGGCGTGCCGATCGTCGCCGGGGTCGGCAGCGCGGACACCCGGCACACGATCGACCTCGCCCGGCAGGCCGAACAGGCGGGTGCGGACGGCCTGTTGGTGGTGACGCCGTACTACAGCCGGCCGCCGCAGCCCGCCGTCGAGGCGCACTTCGTGCGCGTGGCCGACGCGACCGGCCTCCCGGTGATGCTGTACGACATCCCCGGCCGCACCGGCACCCGCATCGAGCCGGAGACCATGCTGCGGCTCGCGGAGCACCCGGGCATCGTGGCCGTGAAGGACTGCGCGTACGACCTGCTGGGCTCCACGGAGGTGATCGGCGCGACCTCGCTGGCGTACTACTCGGGCTGCGAGGAGCTGAATCTGCCGTTGTACGCGGTGGGCGCGGCGGGCTGTGTGAGCACGGTCGCCAATGTGGCGCCCCGTGCGCTGCGGGCGGTCCTGGACGCGTTCGACGCCCGGGACACCGCGGAGGCCGTCCGGCTCAACCGGCTCCTGGTCCCGCTCGTCCGGCTGATGATGGCGTCCGGACTGCCCGGCACCGTCACGGCGAAGGCCCTGCTCGATGCCGGGCCGGTCCGCGAACCGCTGCAGCCCGCCGGACGCGAGGCGACCGACGGGCTGCGGCGGGCGTACGAGGAACTCCTCGCCGCCACGAACCAGGGTTGAGAGGCCCTTAGTTGTGGCTGTGCAGGACGTCGTTGAGGCCGTCCCAGACCGCGTTGTTCGGGCGGGCCTCGACGGCGCCGGAGACCGAGTTGCGGCGGAAGAGGATGTTCGAGGCGCCGGAGAGCTCACGGGCCTTGACGATCTGGCCGTCGGGCAGCGTGATCCGGGTGCCGGCCGTGACGTAGAGCCCGGCCTCGACGACGCACTCGTCGCCGAGCGCGATCCCGACGCCGGCCTCGGCGCCGATCAGGCAGCGCTCGCCGATCACGATGCGCTCCTTGCCGCCGCCGGAGAGGGTGCCCATGGTGGAGGCGCCGCCGCCGATGTCGGAGCCGTCGCCGACGACGACGCCCGCCGAGATGCGGCCCTCGACCATCGAGGTGCCGAGAGTGCCCGCGTTGAAGTTGACGAAGCCCTCGTGCATGACGGTCGTGCCGGCGGCGAGGTGCGCACCGAGCCTGACCCGGTCGGCGTCGGCGATCCGGACGCCCTTCGGCGCGACGTAGTCCGTCATCCGGGGGAACTTGTCGACCGAGGTGACCTGGAGGTGCAGGCCCTCGGCGCGGGCGTTCAGCCGCACCTTCTCCACGTCGTCGACGGCGACCGGGCCGAGCGAGGTCCAGGCGACGTTGGAGAGGAGGCCGAAGAGCCCGTCCAGGTTCTGTCCGTGCGGCCGGACGAGACGGTGCGAGAGGAGGTGCAGGCGCAGGTACGCGTCGTGCGCGTCCAGCGGCTTGTCGTCGAGCGAGGCGATGACCGTACGTACGGCGACGGTCTCGACACCGCGGCGGGCGTCCACGCCGATGGCCTTGGCGGCGCCCTCACCGAGGAGGTCGACGGCCTGGTCGGGGGTGAGCCGCTCGGTTCCGGCCGGGCCCGGCTCGGCGGTGAGCTCGGGGGCGGGGAACCAGGTGTCGAGAACGGAACCGTCGCCGGCGATGGTGGCGAGGCCGGCGGCGACGGCGCCGGTGGTGCGAGCAGGAGTCGTGTCGGTCATGACACGAAACCTAACCGGCGAGGCACCACCGGGGCCAACCGGTCTCGCCGGATGGTCGCGGCCGGCCCGGGGCCCGGACCCACCAGGTCAGCCGGGCTGCGCCTGCCGTCCGGGCACCGGTACGCCGGCCTCCTCGCACACCGGCCCCGGAACCGGTACGCCGGCCTCCTCGCACACCGGACCCGGCACCGCTCCGGGCCCCCGCAGCCGCCGCGCCGCGAGCACCGCCGCCCCCGCGCCGCAGGCCAGCACCGCGCAGGCGGGCCAGAGCAGTCCGGGCGCGTGGGCGTAGAGCGCGCCGCCGAGCGGCGGCGCCAGCACCTGGCCGCTGATGGACGCGCCCGCGTACAGGCTCTGGAAACGGCCCTGCGCATGCGCGGGGGCCTGATCGGCGACATGGGCCGTCGCGGTGGTCTTGTAGAGGATCTCGCCCGCGGTCACTGCCGCCATCATCGTGACGGCGGCCGGCGCCCCGGCGCCGGGGATCAGCACCGCGTAGCCCAGTCCCACCAGCAGCAGTCCGGTGCCGACGATGCCCAGCGGCGCCCGGCGGCGCAGTACGTGGGCGGCGGGGAGTTCCAGCAGCAGGATGAGCCCGCCGTTGACGGCCAGCAGCCAGCCGTAGAACCGGGTGCCGTGGCCGTGCTCGGCGAGGAAGACGGGCAGGGTGGAGTACTGCTGCCGGTAGACGAGGTCGACGCAGAGGATCGCGGCGAGCAGGACCGGCACGGCGGGCCTGGCCCGCAGCTCCCGCCAGAGCCCGGGTGCGCCGGGGTCGCGGCGGGCCGGGCGGGTGCGCGCGGTGCCGTGCGCCGGGAGCACCACCGCCGCGTACCCGGCGAAGAGCAGGGTTCCGAGGCCGTCGGCGAGGAACAGCCAGTCGTACGAGAAGTGCGCGGCGATCAGCGCGCCGAGCGGCGGGCCCACGGCGAACCCGGCGTTGCCCGCGGCCCGTACCAGGGCGAAGCTCTGGCGCCGGCCGCCCTCGGGGACGGAAACCGCGACGAGCGCGGCATTGGCGGCGCGCACGACGCCCGCCGCGTACTGCGCGAGCGGCAGCACCGCGTACATCGCGCCGACCGGAAGGGCCGGCAGGGCCGCGAGCGCCGCCCCGGCGACCAGCGCGCCGGTCAGCAGCATGCGGCGGTGGCCGTAGTGGTCGCCGAACCAGCCACCGGTGAAGTTCCCCGCGACCAGGCCGATGCCGCCGATGCCCGCGAGGACTCCGGCCTGCGGGACGCCCATCCCGCGCGGGCCGGTCAGATAGACGAAGAGGTAGATGAAGGTGAAACTGACGACCGCGTTGAGGAACGAGCCGAAGGCCAGCAGCCGCACCGTGCGCGGCACGTCCCGCACCAATCCCGAAAACACCGTCCCCAGCACCCCTCTCGGTGAGTTTCTTTTGGGAACGGACTATGGCATCGTGGTTTCCTGCTGGTCAATCCGGTGAGCGGGGAACGGACGGACACCGGGGACGAACGGAGGAGTCCATGGCCCAGCGCACCAGCCTGGCCGACGCCGACTGCGCGATCGCCCAGGCGCTCGATGTCGTGGGCGACTGGTGGACCCTGCTGATCGTGCGGGACACGGCACGCGGGGTGCACCGCTTCGACGCGCTCCAGCAGGAGCTGGGCGTCTCCCGCAAGGTGCTGACCGAGCGGCTGCGGCTGCTGGTCGACGCGGGGGTGCTCTCCCGGGACCCCTACCAGGACCGGCCGCCCCGGTACGAGTACCGGCTGACCGCGCGCGGGCGCGCGCTGCTGCCCGTGCTGATCGCGCTCCAGGACTGGGGCGACACCTGGGTGATGGGGGACGGGGAGACGACGGCGACGACGGCGGAGGCCTCGAAGGAGGCGGCCCGGGTGCACGCACTGGTGGGCACCCGCCTGCCCGAGCTGCGGCTGCTGGACCACGACGGCGCGCCGCGCGACCCGGTCGCCGGCACCCCGTACACCGTCCTGTACTTCTTCCCCGGCGCCCATGCCCGCCGGGACGCCTACCCGCCGGGCTGGTCCGAGATCCCGGGCACGGGCGGCTGCACCCTCGAATCCTGCACCTACCGGGACCGGTCGGCCGAGTTCACCGCGGCGGGCGCGTCCGTGCACGGGGTGTCGGCCCAGCGCCCGGACGAGCAGCGGGCCTTCGCGGAAGCGGAGCGGCTGCGCTTCCCCCTGCTGTCCGACGCGGAGCTGGAGCTGACGGCGGCGCTGCGCCTGCCCACCTTCCGCGCGGGCGGCACCAGCCGGCTGAAGCGGCTGACGCTGGTGGTGGACCGCGACCGGACGGTCCGCGAGGCGCTGTATCCGATCACCGACATCGAGGCGAGCGTCCGGGCCGCCCTGGCGGCGGTACGGAACGGCGGCCTCCCGGGCGCGTGAGGGGCGCGCGGGAACGGAGCGGGGGCGGAGCCGTCACCCGATGCGCGTGGAGACGGAGCCGCCAACCCGATGCACGCGGAGACGGAACCCTCACCCGATGCCCGCGGACCGAGCCGTCACCCGGCGATCCGCCGCAGCATCTCCCGCGCGTACGCCTCGTCGTACTCGCCGCCGGTGAGCAGCACCTGCAGACAGATCCCGTCCATCAGCGCGATCAGCGCCCGCGCGGTGGCCGGACCGGTGCGCCGGGACAGCAGTTCGGCGGTGCGGTCGGTCCACTCGGCGGCGACGGGCCGCAGCGCGGGCCTGCGGAGCGCGGCGAGATACAGCTCGTACTCCAGCTCGGCCCGTCCTCGGCCGCCGGCGAAGTACTCCCCCAGCAGCCGGGCCAGTTCCCCGGCCAGGTCGGCCGCCGGGTCGGCCAGCGCCCGGCTCTCCCGCATGACCCCGGCGAAGTTCTCGTTGGACCGGCGCAGCGCCGCGGTCAACAGCTCGTCCAGCGAGGCGAAGTGATAGGTCGTCGAGCCGAGCGGCACATCGGCCTCGGCCGCGACGGAGCGGTGGCTCAGCCCCGCGATGCCCTTGGCTCCGACCACCCTGATCGCGGCGTCGATGATGCGGTCGCGCCGCTCGGGGTCGTAACGGCGCGCCATCAGTGGGCCCCGCCCAGATTCAGCACCACCACTCCGGCGATGACCAGCGCTATGCCCGCCAGCTTGACCGGGCTGCCGGACTCGCCCATGAAAAGGATGCCGATGGCGGCGACCGCGGCGGTGCCGATCCCGGCCCAGATCGCGTAGGCGGTGCCCACCGACAGCGTCTTCAGCGTCTGGGCGAGCAGCCCGAAGGCGACGAGGTATCCCACGACGGTGATCAGCGAGGGCCAGAGCCGGGTGAAGCCCTCGCTGTACTTCATGGCCGTCGTGCCGGCCACCTCCGCCGCGATCGCCGCGGCCAGCAGTCCGTATCCCATGTGTACGAGTGTACGCATCGCCGTCCGTGCGACGGTACGGGCAGCGCCCGCGGACCGGGGCGCTACGGTGTCCCGACCAGCACACCGGACAACGACACATGACGGAGCAGCAGTGGCGCAGGACGCAGGGTGGGGCGGCGGAGCACCGTACGGAGGGCCCCCGGGACCGCCGGGATGGGGCGGCTGGACGCCACCGCCGAAGCCCGGGGTGATACCGCTGGCGCCACTGAGGCTCGGGGACATATTCGGCGGCGCCTTCGGCACGCTGGGGCGCTACTGGAAGCAGTTGTTCGGCATCGGCGCCGCCGTGTACGGCGGGGCGGTGGTGATCATGGCTGTCACGGTCCTGATCGGGTACTCCGCGGTCAGCGGCCATCTGCACCGGGTCGTCTCGCTCAGCGCCGATGAGGACCCGGTGCCCTCCGACGTGGTGCCGATGGTGGTCGCCTTCGGGGTCGTCTGGCTGGTCGCCATGATCACCTTCGCGGTCGCCACGGCCATGATGTACGCGACCGTTCCCACGGTCCTGCAGGAAGCGGTGCTGGGCAGGCCGACCACCTTCTCACTCGTCTGGCGACGGGCCTGGTCCCGTGTGCCGGCGGTGTTCGGAACGGTGGTCCTGACCTGCCTGATCGCCGTGCTCCCGGTGGTGCTCATGCTGGTCGGCTTCTTCGCGTTGATCATCGGCGCCATCACTCTGGCGCACGGGGGCAGCGCGGTGCTGTGGACCGTGTTCGGTTTCCTGGGTGCGCTGGCCACCGCCCCGCTCGCGATCTGGCTCTGGGTGAAGTTCTGTCTGGCCCCCTCGGCCGTGGTGTTCGAGGGGGCGTCCCCGGTGGCCGCCCTGCGCCGCTCCTCGCAGCTGGTGCGCGGCGACTGGTGGCGGATACTCGGGATCTCCCTGCTGGCCTTCGCCCTGGCCGGGGCGGCGAGCTACATGATCCAGCTCCCGTTCTCGTTCCTCGGCATGTTCTCCGGCGTCATCGGCGGTGCGACCCTGGACGAGGATCCCAACCCCGCCGCAATCGCCTTCGCCATGAGCGGCTACCTGGTGATCATGGCGCTCGGGCAGCTGATCGGCCAGTTCATCTCGGCGACGTTCCCGCAGCTGGTGACCGGACTGCTCTACGTCGACCGCCGCATGCGCACGGAGAACCTGGGCCCGGCCCTCGCCGAGGCGGCGGCCGTGCCCCCGCAGTACGGCCCGCAGTACGGCCCCTGACAGCGCCGGTGGGCCGGCTCCGGCCGGACAGGGGCCGGGACCGCTGCGCCCGACGGTCTCGACGGCCGTGCCCGCCGGCCTTCCCGACGGACACGGCCGTTCGCGTCGCCCGGCCCTGCCGGATCGCGAGAGCGTCCGGGCCGGTCAGCCCCCGACGGTGAACCGGACGGCCCGGGACTTCTTCCACTCGGCGTTGTCGAGGTCCTTCGCCTCCGTCCCGTCCCCGTACAGATCGGCCGAGCCGGAATCCGTGATCAGCTGGGCCCGGGCGCCCGGCACCGTCAGGTCCGGCACGTCCACGACGGCCTCCCAGCCGCCCGGGTCTGCGGTCGGCAGATCGGCCCGCTTGACCGGTGCGTGCGAGGCGACCCCGTCCCAGGAGTAGAGGGCGTACGGGTCGGAGTTGTCGTCGGCCGCCCAGGAACCGGCCACGATCAGGTACTGGTCGGCGGCGTTCTTGCGGATGTCCCGGATGCTGAGCCCGCCGAGGTCCAGCTCGATCGGCTCGCCCATGACCGCCTTCGCCCCGCTGCCGGCCACCCGGTCGAAGTTGGTGACGGGCACGATCAGGGCCTTGCCGCCGGACTTCGGCGGGACGAGCGGGGCCCGGAATCCGAGGTACGCGGTGGTCGTCGAGCCCGGCGCGAACTCCAGGCCCTCGATGTTGAACCCGTCGATCTGCTTGGGCACTTCACCGTCGTCCGTACCCGCGGCGAAGCCCAGCCGGTCGCCGTTCGCCTCGTCCCACGCGACAAGATCGTCACGGAGCTTCCCGTACTTGCCGCCCACCGTCAGCTGGGTGGCGGCGCCCGAGCCGGTCACCTTCGTGGTGAAGACGGTGTTGCGGTCGGACTTGTACTCGCCGTTCTTGTTGTTGCCGAGCGAACCGGTCCAGTAGATGGTGTTGCCGACCCGGGCCGCGCCCTCGATGTCGATCTCCTTGTCCGCCCCGAGCTTCGATCCGACGTCCCAGCTCTTCACGGGCCCGCCGGACGCCGAACGGTCGTACAGCCGCAGCGTGTTCGACTCGTCGTCGGCCACGACCACATGGCCGCCGCCGACGTCCACGGCGGCCGAGGCGTCCGAGGATCCGGTGAGATAGCGGGTGTCTGCGGCGTTCTGCACGGCGGCGGACGCGGCGTAGTGCAGCTTCTTGGTGGCGGTCTTGCCGCCGAGCCCGGTGACCTTGATCGTGAGGTCGGTGTAGCCGCGTCCGTGCGCGGTCACGGAGAGCTGCCGGGTGGCGCCGGTGCCGGTGACGGACACGTCCCCGGTCCCGGCGACGGACGACTCGGAGCTCGCGGACGCCGCCACGCCGAGCGCGCTCGCGTCGGCCCCGCTCTGCGCGACGGTGACGGTCACCACCGGGTCACCGCTCGCGCCGACGGCACCGGAGAGGTACGAGGCCGAGAAGGCGATCGTCGGCGTTCCGTAACTCGCGGCGTGCGCCGGGGCGTTGAGCCCGATCGCGGCCAGCAGGAGCACTCCGCTCGCGGTGGCGGCCACCCTGCGGTCGGGGAGCGAAAACTGATGCAGCACGGCATGCCTCTCGTCGGCGTGATGTCGCGGGTACGTTCCGATACCCGTGCCAACGACGGACACACATCATGAGTACGGCAGGCGAAACAACGACGAAGAACGGCCCCCGGCACAAAGCCGGAGGCCGTTCGTCGTCAGCAGTGGCGCAGACGTCTCAGACGTTGAAGCCCAGGGCGCGAAGCTGCTCGCGCCCGTCGTCCGTGATCTTGTCCGGGCCCCACGGCGGCATCCAGACCCAGTTGATCCGCAGCTCGTTGACGATGCCGTCGGTCGCGGACTTCGCCTGGTCCTCGATGACGTCGGTCAGCGGACAGGCCGCGGACGTCAGCGTCATGTCGAGGGTGGCGATATTGGCGTCGTCGATGTGGATGCCGTAGATCAGGCCCAGGTTCACGACGTCGATGCCCAGCTCGGGGTCGACCACGTCGTAAAGCGCCTCGCGGACCTCCTCCTCGGAGGCCGGCTTGGTGGTAAGAGTCTCGTTCTCGCTCATGCGGTCTTCCCTTCGGACAGCGCCTTCGCCGTCGCGTCCTTCCACGCCATCCAGCTCAGCAGCGCGCACTTGACCCGGGCCGGGTACTTCGAGACGCCGGCGAACGCGACCGCGTCCTCCAGCACCTCCTCCATCGCGTCGTCCGGCTCCAGCTGGCCCTTCGACTGCATCAGCTCCAGGAAGGCCTCCTGGATCTTCTGCGCCTGGCCCAGTTCCTTGCCGACCAGGAGGTCGTTCAGCACGGAGGCGCTGGCCTGGCTGATGGAGCAGCCCTGACCCTCGTACGACACATCGGCGATGGTCTCGCCGTCGTACTTCACCCGGAGAGTGATCTCGTCGCCACACGTCGGGTTGACGTGGTGCACCTCTGCGTCGCCGTCCCGCAGGCCACGCCCGTGGGGGTGCTTGTAGTGGTCCAGGATCACTTCCTGGTACATGGAATCAAGCTTCACCAGTCAACCCTCAGCCGCTCGCCCATTATCCGAAAAAGTTCCGTACGTGCTCCAGGCCGTCCACCAGGGCGTCGACCTCGGCGGGCGTGGAGTACAGATAGAACGACGCTCGCGTGGTCGCAGGAATTCCGTACCGCAGGCAGACCGGCCGTGCGCAGTGGTGTCCGACGCGGACCGCGATGCCCTGCTCGTCGAGCACCTGGCCCACGTCGTGCGGGTGGATGTCGCCGAGCGTGAAGGAGATCGTGGCGCCGCGGTCCTCGGCCGTGGCCGGGCCGATGATCCGGAGGTCCGGGACCTCCAGCAGCCGCTTCACCGCGTACTCGGTGATCGCGTGCTCGTGGCGGTAGATGTTCTCCATGCCGATCGCCGAGAGGTAGTCCACGGCCGCGCCGAGGCCCACGGCCTGGGCGATCGGGGGCGTACCGGCCTCGAACTTGTGCGGCGCGGGCGCGTACGTCGACGAGTGCATCGACACGGTCTCGATCATCTCGCCGCCGCCGAGGAACGGCGGCAGGTCCTCCAGGAGCTCCTGCCGTCCCCAGAGCACGCCGATGCCGGTCGGGCCGACCATCTTGTGACCGGTGAAGGCCACGAAGTCGGCCTGCAGCGCCTGCACGTCCAGCACCATGTGCGGGGCGGCCTGCGAGGCGTCGATGCAGACCAGCGCGCCGACCTGCTGGGCCCGGCGGATGATCTTCTCGACCGGGTTGATCGTGCCCATGATGTTGGAGACCAGGGTGAAGGAGACGATCTTCGTCTTCTCCGTGATGATCTCGTCGATGTCGGACAGGTCGAGACGGCCGTCGTCGGTGATGCCGAACCACTTCAGCTTCGCGCCCGTGCGCTGCGAGAGCAGCTGCCACGGCACGATGTTGGAGTGGTGCTCCATCTCCGTGGTGACGATCTCGGTGTCGTGGTCCACCCGGTAGGGCTCGTCGGCCCAGCCGAGCATGTTGGCCACGAGGTTGAGCGACTCGGAGGCGTTCTTGGTGAAGATCACCTCGTCGCGGCTGGGCGCGTTGATGAACGCGGCGACCTTGTCACGGGCGCCTTCGTACAGCGCCGTGGCCTCCTCCGCGATCGTGTACACACCGCGGTGCACATTGGCGTTGTGCCGCTCGTAGTACTCGTTGAGGGCATCGAGCACCTGGCGCGGCTTCTGCGAGGTCGCAGCGCTGTCCAGGTAAACGATCTTCTTCCCGTCGTGGACCGTACGATCCAGCAGGGGGAAGTCCTTGCGGATCGCCTCGGTGTCGAGGAGGCCGGAGAGCCCCTGGCGGGCGTCAGTCACGCGGAAGCGCCACCCTTCACATATGCCTCGTAGCCCTCGTTCTCCAGCTTGTCGGCGAGCTCGGCGCCGCCGGACTCGGCAATGCGGCCGTTGGCGAAGACGTGCACGAAGTCGGGCTTGATGTAGCGGAGGATCCGCGTGTAGTGCGTGATCAGCAGGGTGCCGACCTCGCCGGTCTCGCGGACCCGGTTGACGCCCTCGGAGACGATGCGCAGGGCGTCGACGTCCAGGCCGGAGTCGGTCTCGTCGAGGATCGCGACCTTCGGCTTGAGGAGCTCCAGCTGGAGGATCTCGTGGCGCTTCTTCTCACCGCCGGAGAAGCCCTCGTTGACGTTGCGCTCGGCGAACGCCGGGTCCATCTGGAGGCCGGCCATCGTCTCCTTGACCTCCTTCACCCAGGTGCGCAGCTTGGGCGCCTCGCCGCGGACGGCGGTGGCGGAGGTGCGGAGGAAGTTGGAGACCGAGACACCGGGGATCTCGACCGGGTACTGCATCGCGAGGAACAGACCGGCGCGGGCGCGCTCGTCGACGGTCATCTCCAGGACGTCCTCGCCGTCCAGGGTCACCGAGCCGCTGGTGATCGTGTACTTGGGGTGACCCGCGAGGGAGTACGCGAGGGTGGACTTGCCGGACCCGTTGGGGCCCATGATGGCGTGGGTCTCGCCCTGCTTCACGGTCAGGTCGACGCCCTTGAGGATCTCCTTCGTGGCGTTGTCGGCCTCGACGGAGACGTGCAGGTCGCGGATTTCAAGCGTTGCCATGGGTGACTCAGGACTCCTGGGTGACGGAGACGAGCACATCGTCCCCTTCGATCTTGACGGGGTATACGGGGACGGGGCGCGTCGCGGGAAGGCCGGACGGCTTGCCGGTGCGCAGGTCGAAGCTGGAGCCGTGCAGCCAGCACTCGATCGAGCAGTCCTCGACCTCTCCCTCGGACAGTGAGACGTTCGCGTGCGAGCAGATGTCGTTGATCGCGAACACCTCGCCCTCGGTACGGACGACGGACACCGGGACGCCGTCGAGCTCCACCCGCTTCGGGGTGTCGTCCTCCAGCTCACTCAGCGCACAGGCTTTGACGAAGGCCATCAGACGGCAGCCTTCAGCTCGGCCTCGATCTTTTCGAGCAGCCGCGCCTCGACGTCCGGCAGGCCGATCTGCTGGACGAGCTCGGCGAAGAAGCCACGCACGACGAGCCGGCGGGCCTCCTCGGCGTCGATGCCCCGGGACATCAGGTAGAAGAGCTGCTCGTCGTCGAAACGGCCGGTCGCCGAGGCGTGGCCGGCGCCGACGATCTCGCCGGTCTCGATCTCCAGGTTCGGCACGGAGTCGACCCGCGCGCCGTCCGTGAGGACGAGGTTGCGGTTCATCTCATAGGTGTCGGTGCCCTCGGCGGCGGCCTGGATGAGGACGTCACCGATCCACACGGCGTGTGCGCCGTCGCCCTGGAGCGCGCCCTTGTAGGCGGCGTTGGACTTGCAGTGCGGGGTGTTGTGGTCGACCAGGAGGCGGTGCTCCTGGTGCTGGCCCTTGTCGGTGAAGTACAGACCGAAGAGCTCGGCCTCGCCGCCGGTGCCCGCGTAGTTGACGCGCGGGTGGAGGCGGACGAGGTCGCCGCCGAAGGTGACGACGATCGACTTGAACGAGGCGTCCCGGCCGACCAGCGCGTTGTGCTGGCCGACGTGGACCGCGGTCTCGTCCCAGTCCTGCACGGAGACGACCGTGAGCTTCGCGCCGTCGCCGAGGACGTAGTCCACGTTGGCGGCGAGCACCGCGTCACCGGTGTGGTCGATGACGACGACGGCCTCGGCGAAGGCTCCGAGCTCGACGACCTGGTGGCCGTAGGCCACGCCGCCCTCGCCGTGCACCGCGATGCGGATCGGCTCGGTGAGCACGGCCTCCTTGGCGACCGTGACGACGGACGCCTGCTCGAAGGACGAGTACGCCTGGGCGGCGACGCGGTCCACCGGAGTGCCGGCCCTGCCGATCCGGGAGTCGTCACGGCCGACGGTCTCGACGGTGACGCCCTCGGGGGCCTCGATCGCGACCTTCACGCCGCCGCCGGTGGCGACGGCCGTGCCGTCGTGCAGCCCGCGCAGCCGCTCCAGCGGCGTGAACCGCCACTCCTCCTCGCGGCCGTGCGGGACCGGGAAGTCCGCGACGTCGAAGGACGGGGGCGCGCTCATGCGCGTGGCGACGGTCGACTCGGCGGCCACCGCGATGGATCCGGTGGTGGTGGAGCCCGCCGGGATGTTCTGAGCCTCAGCCATGGCTGTCGTAGTGCTCACTTTCTCTGTCAGTGGTCGGGGAATCCGGTCGTCAGGCTGCGCTAGCCGACCGAACCCTCCATCTGCAGCTCGATCAGCCGGTTGAGCTCAAGGGCGTACTCCATCGGCAGCTCCTTCGCGATCGGCTCGACGAAGCCGCGCACGATCATCGCCATCGCCTCGAACTCCGTCAGCCCGCGGCTCATCAGGTAGAAGAGCTGGTCCTCGGAGACCTTGGAGACGGTCGCCTCGTGACCCATCGACACGTCGTCCTCGCGGACGTCGACGTACGGGTAGGTGTCGGAGCGCGAGATCGTGTCGACCAGCAGCGCGTCGCAGAGCACGTTGGACTTCGCGCCCGGCGCGCCCTCGCCGATCTCGATCAGACCGCGGTAGGAGGTACGGCCGCCGCCTCGCGCCACCGACTTGGAGACGATGTTGGAGGAGGTGTTCGGCGCCATGTGGACCATCTTGGCGCCGGCGTCCTGGTGCTGGCCCTCGCCCGCGAAGGCGATGGACAGGGTCTCGCCCTTGGCGTGCTCGCCCATCAGGTAGACGGCCGGGTACTTCATGGTGACCTTGGAGCCGATGTTGCCGTCGACCCACTCCATGGTCGCGCCCTCGTAGGCCACGGCGCGCTTGGTGACCAGGTTGTAGACGTTGTTCGACCAGTTCTGGATCGTCGTGTAGCGGCAGCGGCCGCCCTTCTTCACGATGATCTCGACGACCGCGGAGTGCAGCGAGTCGGAGGAGTAGATCGGGGCGGTGCAGCCCTCGACGTAGTGGACGTAGGCGTCCTCGTCGACGATGATCAGCGTCCGCTCGAACTGGCCCATGTTCTCCGTGTTGATACGGAAGTAGGCCTGGAGCGGGATGTCGACGTGGACACCCTTGGGCACGTAGATGAACGAGCCGCCGGACCACACGGCCGAGTTCAGCGAGGCGAACTTGTTGTCGCCGACCGGGATGACGGTGCCGAAGTACTCCTTGAAGAGCTCCGGGTGCTCCTTCAGCGCGGTGTCGGTGTCGAGGAAGATGACGCCCTGCTCCTCCAGGTCCTCACGGATCTGGTGGTAGACGACCTCGGACTCGTACTGCGCGGCGACACCGGCGACCAGGCGCTGCTTCTCCGCCTCCGGGATGCCGAGCTTGTCGTAGGTGTTCTTGATGTCCTCGGGCAGGTCCTCCCAGGACTCCGCCTGCTTCTCGGTGGACCGCACGAAGTACTTGATGTTGTCGAAGTCGATGCCCGACAGGTCGGAGCCCCAGTTCGGCATGGGCTTCTTGTCGAACAGCCGCAGGCCCTTGAGGCGCAGCTTCAGCATCCACTCGGGCTCGTTCTTCTTCGCCGAGATGTCGCGGACGACCTCCTCGGAGAGCCCGCGCTTGGCGGCGGCGCCCGCCGCGTCGGAGTCGGCCCAGCCGAATTCGTACGTGCCCAGACCCTCGAGTTCGGGGTGGGCAGTCTCCGTAGGGAGCGTCATGCGGGGTTCCTCCCGGCCGTGCTTGCAGATGCTGAATTGGTGGTCTGTGGTGCTGAGTGGCCGCTGCGCGGAATGTACGTCGTGCACACACCGTCGCCGTGGGCGATGGTGGCCAGACGCTGCACATGCGTCCCGAGGAGAGTGGAGAAGAACTCCGTCTCCGCCTCGCACAGCTGCGGGTACTGCTCGGCGACATGGGCGACCGGGCAGTGGTGCTGGCACAGCTGCTCACCCTGCTGCGGACCCGGCGCGCTACGCGCCGTAGCAGCGTACCCGTCGGCGGACAGGGCCTTGGCCAGCGCTTCGGTGCGGGCCTCGGGGTCCGCGGCCTCGACCGCCGTGCGGTACGCCTCGGACTGGGACTCGATCCTGGCGCGGGCGAAAGCGGCGACCGCCTCCTCGCCCGCGGTCTCGGCGATCCAGCGCAGGGCATCCGCCGCGAGCTTGTCGTAGGACTGGTCGAAGGCGTCCCGGCCGCAGTCGGTGAGGGCGAACACCTTGGCCGGGCGGCCACGGGTCCGGGCTCCGTAGACCCGCTGCTCACGGGCCTCCACGACGTTGTCCGAGACGAGGGCGTCGAGATGGCGGCGGACCGCCGCCTGGGTGAGGCCGAGGCGCTTCGCCAGCTCGGCGACGGTGGACGGGCCGTGGTCCAGGATGGAGCGCGCGACCCGGTTGCGCGTCGAGCGCTCTCCGGTCGCGAGTTCCTCCTGCGGAGCCTCGCCGACGTATTTCACAACGCCATTGTTGCGTAATTCATCCGGCCCTGACAACCACGGTCCGAAACGATCTACGGTGCCGTTCATCACTTAGGGTCACCTAATGCGGCCCCGGCGGACGGGGCCGCCCCACCCCCTGCCTAGACTTGTCGGCCATGAAGAGCGAGTCGGCCGTAGAGGTCCGCGGCCTGGTGAAGCGCTACGGCCCCAAGACCGCTGTGGACGGCCTCGACCTGTGCGTACGCGCCGGCGCGGTCACCGCCGTCCTCGGCCCCAACGGCGCCGGCAAGACCACCACGATCGAGACCTGCGAGGGCTACCGCCGCCCCGACGCCGGGACCGTACGGGTCCTCGGCCTCGACCCGGTCGCCGACGCCGCCGAGCTGCGCCCCCGGATCGGCGTGATGCTCCAGTCGGGTGGCGTCTACTCCGGGGCGCGCGCCGACGAGATGCTCCGCCACATGGCGAAGCTGCACGCCCACCCGCTGGACGTGGACGCCCTGATCGAGCGCCTCGGCCTCGGCGGCTGCGGCCGTACGACCTACCGGCGGCTCTCCGGCGGCCAGCAGCAGCGGCTCGCCCTGGCGATGGCCGTCGTGGGCCGCCCCGAGCTGGTCTTCCTGGACGAGCCGACCGCCGGCCTGGACCCGCAGGCCCGCCGCTCCACCTGGGAACTCGTGCGCGAACTGCGCACCGACGGGGTCTCCACCGTCCTGACCACGCACTTCATGGACGAGGCCGAGGAGCTCGCCGACGACGTCGCCGTCATCGACGCGGGCAGGGTGATCGCCCAGGGCAGCCCCGAGGCACTCTGCCGGGGCGGCGCCGAGAACACCCTGCGCTTCACCGGCCGGCCCGGTCTCGACACCGGCTCGCTGCTCAAGGCACTGCCCGACGGTTCCGAGGCGGCCGAGATCCTCCCGGGCACGTACCGCATCACCGGAGACGTCGACCCGGAGCTGCTGGCCACCGTCACCTCCTGGTGCGCCCAGCACGGAGTGATGCCGTCCGGCATCTCCGTGGAGCGGCACACCCTGGAGGACGTTTTCCTGGAACTGACCGGCAAGGAGCTGCGCGCATGAGCGCCGGTACGTACACCCCCCGGCCGGGCGCCGCCCCGCTGGGCCGCATGATCGCCGCGCAGACCGCGCTGGAGACGCGGATGCTGCTGCGCAACGGCGAGCAGCTGCTGCTGACCGTGATCATCCCGACGCTGCTGCTGGTGCTGTTCAGCGCGGTCGACATCGTGGACACCGGCGCGGGCGAGTCCGTCGACTTCCTGGCGCCCGGCATCCTCGCGCTCGCCGTGATGTCCACGGCCTTCACGGGCCAGGCCATCGCCACCGGTTTCGAGCGGCGGTACGGGGTCCTCAAGCGGCTCGCGGCCTCACCGCTGCCGCGCTGGGCGCTGATGACCTCCAAGACCCTCGCGGTGCTGGTCACCGAGGTGCTCCAGGTGGTGCTGCTCACGGTGATCGCGTTCGCGCTCGGCTGGTCGCCGCAGGGCAACCCCCTCGCCGTCGTGCTGCTGCTCGTGCTCGGCACGGCGGCCTTCTCCGGGCTCGGGCTGCTGATGGCCGGGACGCTCAAGGCGGAGGCGACGCTCGCCGCCGCCAACCTGGTCTTCCTGCTGCTGCTGGTCGGCGGCGGGGTCGTCGTGCCGCTGGACAAGTTCCCGGACGCGGTGCAGTCGGTCCTCGGGCTGCTGCCGATCGCGGCACTGTCGGACGGCCTGCGGGACGTGCTCCAGCACGGTGCGGCGATGCCCTGGGGCGGCCTCGGCGTCCTGGCGGTGTGGGCGGTGCTCGGGCTGGGCGCGGCGGCGAGGTTCTTCCGCTGGGAGTGAGCCCGGCGGGCTCCCGCACGTGAGCGCGCGGACGCGCTCCGTCGGCGTTTCGGGTAACTCGTCCCCCTCGTGAAAGCTTGCACAAGCCGCCGCCTACGATGGTGCGCGTGCCCAAGCTGACCCGAGCCGAAGTCGCTCAAGCCGCGCGGAACCCGCTCCTGTACATCGCCGAGCGATGGACCCCCTCCCCCCGTACGGTCCGCCGTGCGGCCATGTCCGCGGTCGTCATGGCCGTGCTCATCGTCGTGACCGGTGGCGCGGTACGGCTGACCGGCTCCGGCCTCGGCTGCCCGACCTGGCCCAAGTGCACCGACGAGAGCCTCACGGCGACGAGCGAGATGGGCTTCCACGGCGCCATCGAGTTCGGCAACCGTATGCTGACGTACGTCCTGTGCGCGGCCGTCGGCTGGGCGATCATCGCCGCCCGGTCCGCCAAGCCCTGGCGGCGCAGCCTGACGAAGCTCGGCTGGGTGCAGTTCTGGGTGGTCATGGGCAACGCCGTGCTCGGCGGCATCGTGGTGCTGGTCGGCCTCAACCCGTACACCGTCGCGGCGCACTTCCTGCTCTCCACGGCGCTGCTCACCGTCGCGATGGTGACCTGGCAGCGGACCCGCGAGGGCGACGAGGCGCCCCGGCCGCTGGTCGGCAGGGCGGTGTCCCAGCTGACCTGGCTGCTCACGGTCGCCGCGGGGCTGCTGATCGCGGTCGGCACGGTCGTCACGGGCGCCGGGCGGCACGCGGGCGACTCCAGCGATGTGCACCGCATTCCGATCGACTGGAAGATGGTCGCGCAGCTGCACGCCGATCTGGCCTGGGTCGTGGTGGCGCTGACCGTCGCGCTCTGGTTCGTGCTGAAGGCCGTCGACGCGCCGGCCGGCCCGCTGCACCGCGCCCGTGACCTCTTCCTGGTGCTGATGGCGCAGGGCGTGATCGGGTACGTGCAGTACTTCACCGACACCCCGGAGATCCTGGTCGGCGTGCACATGCTGGGCTCGTGCCTGGTGTGGATCGCGGTCGTGCGGGTGGTCCTGTCGCTGCGTGAGCGCCCCGTGGCCGTGGCCGCGGTGCCCGGCCCCGCCGCCGGGCAGCCGGAGCCCGCAGCGGCCGGCTGACCGCGAGCGGCCCCTCCCCTACGGGGGAAGTGCCGGTCAGGCCTTGTCGGAGGGGCCGCCGATCTGGATGCCGGCCATCCTCGTCCACTCGTACGGGCCGGTGCGGACCTTCGCGGCGAACTCGCCGTCGAACTCGTCGTGCATCGTGATCCCGGCCTTGCGCGTGGCGCTCTCGGCGACCGCGTACGACGGGGCGACCAGATCGCCCCAGCCGCCGTCCTCGCCCACGAGCACGATGCGGGCGCCCCGCTGCCCGATGTAGGCGAGCTGTCCCTCCGCGCCGCCGTGCGCCTCGGCGAAGGCACCGATCTCCTTGGCGAGCTTCGCCGCCCTGCGCTCCGCGCGGGCCGCCTGCTTGCCGCTCTCCACCTGGGTCTCTGCCGTCTCAGCCATGTTCAGGATGCTACCGACGGGTAGATCGACGCGCGACGGGCGGGGTACGTGGCCTGGGCCACGCACCCCGCCCGTCGGCAGGTGTCGAGCAGCGGGACTACCTCAGGAAGGGGTCGACCGCCACGGCGACGAAGAGCAGTGAGACATAGGTGATGGACCAGTGGAACAGCCGCATCTCCTTGAGCTTGGCCCCGGTCACACCGGCCTTGGCCCGGTTCTGCAGACCGTGCGCCTCCCAGAGCCAGAACCCGCCGGTCAACAGCGCCACCACCGTGTAGAACCAGCCGGTGTAGCCGAGCGGGGTCAGCAGCAGCGACACGGCCACCATCACCCAGCTGTAGACGACGATCTGGCGGGCCACCACCCGGTTGGACGCGACGACCGGAAGCATCGGGACGCCGACCCGGGCGTAGTCCTCCTTCACCTTCATGGAGAGCGGCCAGTAGTGCGGCGGCGTCCAGAAGAAGATGACGGCGAAGAGGATGACGGCCGCCCACGACATGGAGTTCGTGACGGCGGACCAGCCGATGAGGACCGGCAGGCAGCCCGCGATGCCGCCCCAGACGATGTTCTGTGCGGTGCGGCGCTTCAGCAGCATCGTGTAGACGACGACGTAGAAGAGCAGGGCACCGAGCGACAGCGCGGCCGACAGCCAGTTGACCAGGAGGCCGAACCAGACCGTCGAGATCACGGCGAGGGAGATGCCGAAGACCAGGCACTCGGCCGGGCTCACCATGCCGGTGACCAGCGGGCGCTGCGACGTACGGTCCATCAGCGCGTCGATGTCGCGGTCGATGTACATGTTCAGCGCGTTGGCACCGCCCGCGGAGAGATATCCGCCGACGGTGGTGGTGACCACGAGCCACAGGTCGGGCACACCCTGAGCGGCGAGGAACATCACCGGAACAGTGGTGATCAGCAACAGCTCGATGATCCGCGGCTTGGTCAGCGCCACGAATGCCTTGACACGGGCCCCGAACGGGCGATGGCCCCCTGGGCTGGGAGTCAAGGCGACCCCTGCGGGTCGGGACTCGACGGCCGTCACGCACACCCCTGACAGAGAAATCCCAGCAAGCTCCGGGCGTGAAGGCCCGGTAAAGACTTGCGCGAACCAGACCACTGTAGACGTTGGGGACAGGCCGATCTTCGCGGGGGTCGGTCGTGTTGAACGGGCGCCGGAAGCAGCGGCGCCTCGCCCTCGTGGTGCGGCGCGGGCCGGCGGGCCGGTCGCCGTGATACTGCGCGTGAGCGGCCCTCCCGCTCACCGGAGCGGTACAGAAGTGCGAAGACATGCTCGTCGGAGGGCCCATAAGTAAGGAGAAGCGCTCATCGGAGTGGCGCAGAAGTGAGCCGTCCCGCTCATACGGGAGGCGAACTCCGCGGGCCGCCTGCACCCTGGAAAGCAGCCGGAAAATGCTTGTTCCGACGGGGGTAGGCTCGACAACGCCCGGTGCGGTCACAGTCACCGGTTTACAACAGTGGAGAGGAGCCCTGACTCAGGGTGAGCACCAAGCCGACCACCACAGATCTCCAGTGGACCGAATTGGACCAGCGGGCCGTGGACACTGTCCGTGTCCTTGCAGCGGACGCCGTACAGAAGGTCGGAAACGGCCACCCTGGTACGGCCATGAGCCTCGCTCCCGCCGCGTACACCCTCTTCCAGAAGGTGATGCGCCACGACCCCGCCGACGCGGACTGGGCCGGGCGCGACCGGTTCGTGCTCTCGGCCGGTCACACCAGCCTGACCCTCTACATCCAGCTCTACCTGGCCGGGTACGGCCTGGAGCTCGACGACCTCAAGGCCTTCCGCACCTGGGGCTCCAAGACCCCCGGTCACCCGGAGTACGGTCACACCACCGGCGTCGAGACGACCACCGGCCCGCTGGGCCAGGGTGTCGCCAACGCCGTGGGCATGGCGATGGCCTCCCGGTACGAGCGCGGCCTGTTCGACCCGGACGCGGCCCCCGGCACCTCCCCCTTCGACCACATGGTCTGGGTCGTCGCCGGTGACGGCTGCCTCCAGGAGGGCATCTCCGCGGAGGCCTCCTCGCTGGCCGGGCACCAGAAGCTCGGCAACCTGGTCCTGCTGTGGGACGACAACCACATCTCCATCGAGGGCGACACGGAGACCGCGGTCTCCGAGGACACCTTGAAGCGCTACGAGGCGTACGGCTGGCACGTCCAGCGCGTCGAGCAGCTGCCGAGCGGCGACCTCGACCCGGCGGGTCTGTTCGCGGCGCTCCAGGCGGCCAAGGCCGAGACCGAGCGCCCGTCGTTCATCGCGGCCCGCTCGATCATCGCCTGGCCCGCGCCGCACGCGCAGAACACCGAGGCCTCGCACGGTTCGGCGCTCGGCGCCGAGGAGGTCGCGGCGACGAAGCGGGTGCTCGGCTTCGACCCGGAGAAGACCTTCGAGGTCTCCGACGAGGTCATCGCCCACACCCGTGAGGCGCTGGACCGCGGCCGCGAGGCCAAGGGCGAGTGGGAGAAGTCCTTCGCCGCCTGGCGCACCGCCAACCCGGAGCGCGCCGCCGACTTCGACCGGATCTCCGCCGGTGAGCTTCCCGCGGGCTGGGAGGACAGGCTTCCGGTCTTCGAGCCGGGCAAGGGTGTCGCCACCCGTGCCGCCTCCGGCAAGGTGCTCCAGGCGCTCGGCGAGATCATCCCCGAGCTGTGGGGCGGCTCCGCCGACCTCGCCGGCTCGAACAACACCACGATCGACAAGACGTCGTCGTTCCTCCCGGCCGGCAACCCGCTGCCGGGCGCGGACCCGTACGGCCGCACGATCCACTTCGGCATCCGCGAGCACGCCATGGCCGCCGCCATGAACGGCATCGCGCTGCACGGCAACACCCGCATCTACGGCGGCACCTTCCTGGTGTTCTCCGACTACATGCGCAACGCCGTGCGCCTGTCCGCGCTGATGCACCTGCCGGTGACCTACGTGTGGACGCACGACTCGATCGGTCTCGGCGAGGACGGTCCGACCCACCAGCCGGTGGAGCACCTGGCCTCGCTGCGCGCCATCCCGGGCCTGAACATCGTCCGCCCGGCCGACGCCAACGAGACCTCCATCGCCTGGCGCGAGATCCTGCGCCGCTACACCAAGGTGTTCGGCAAGGGCGCCCCGCACGGTCTGGCGCTGACCCGCCAGGGCGTTCCGACGTACCCGGCCAACGAGGACGCGGCCAAGGGCGGCTACGTGCTCTTCGAGGCCGAGGGGTCCGACGGGCAGAGCACAGAACCGCAGGTGCTGCTGATCGGCACCGGTTCCGAGGTGCACCTCGCCGTCGAGGCGCGCGAGGAGCTCCAGGCGGCCGGCATTCCGACCCGGGTGGTCTCGATGCCGTCGGTCGAGTGGTTCGAGGAGCAGGACCAGGCGTACAAGGACAGCGTTCTGCCGCCGTCCGTGAAGGCGCGCGTCGCGGTCGAGGCCGGCATCGGCCTGACCTGGTACCGCTACGTCGGTGACGCCGGCCGGATCGTCTCGCTGGAGCACTTCGGTGCCTCGGCCGACGCCAAGGTCCTCTTCCGCGAGTTCGGCTTCACCGGCGAGCACGTCGCCGCCGCCGCGCGGGAATCTCTCGCCGCAGCCACGCGCTGACGCCGATATACGACTAGTAGGAGATGCAATTCTCATGACAGACGCACTCAAGCGCCTCTCCGACGAGGGCGTGGCGATCTGGCTCGATGACCTGTCGCGCAAGCGGATCACCTCGGGCAATCTCGCCGAGCTGATCGACCAGCAGCACGTCGTGGGCGTCACCACCAACCCGTCGATCTTCCAGAAGGCGATCTCCTCGGGCGACGGGTACGAGCAGCAGCTCACCGACCTCGCCACCCGCAAGGTCACCGTCGACGAGGCCATCCGCATGATCACGACGGCCGACGTACGGGACGCGGCGGACATCCTGCGTCCGGTCTTCGACGCCACGGACGGCCAGGACGGCCGGGTCTCCATCGAGGTCGACCCGCGCCTGGCCCACCACACCGCGGCCACCGTCGCCGAGGCCAAGCAGCTGGCCTGGCTGGTGGACCGGCCCAACACGCTCATCAAGATCCCGGCGACGAAGGCCGGTCTCCCGGCGATCACCGAGGTCATCGGCAAGGGCATCAGCGTCAACGTCACGCTGATCTTCTCGCTGGAGCGCTACCGCGAGGTCATGGACGCCTACCTGGCGGGCCTGGAGAAGGCGAAGGCCGCGGGCCTGGACCTCTCCCTGATCCACTCGGTGGCCTCGTTCTTCGTGTCCCGCGTGGACACCGAGATCGACAAGCGTCTCGACACCGTCGGCACCGACGAGGCCAAGGCCCTCAAGGGCAAGGCGGCGCTCGCCAACGCGCGGCTCGCCTACCAGGCGTACGAAGAGGTCTTCTCCTCGGAGCGCTGGGCCGCCCTGGACAGGGCGCAGGCCAACAAGCAGCGTCCGCTGTGGGCCTCGACCGGCGTCAAGGACCCCGCGTACAAGGACACCCTGTACGTCGTCGACCTGGTCGCCCCCGGCACGGTGAACACCATGCCCGAGGCCACCCTGGACGCCACGGCGGACCACGGGGAGGTCACCGGCAACACGATCGCCGGCACCTACGAGCAGGCCCGCGCCGATCTCGACGCCGTGGCGAAGCTCGGGATCTCCTACGACGACGTCGTCCAGCTCCTGGAGGACGAGGGCGTCGAGAAGTTCGAGGCCTCCTGGATCGACCTGCTCAACTCGACCGAGGCGGAGCTCAAGCGCCTCGCCCCTTCGGAGGGCTGACCACCTTGTCTGGTGTTCCCGGAGCCAACCCGCTTCGTGACCCCCAGGACCGACGGCTTCCGCGCATCGCGGGGCCGTCGGGTCTGGTGATCTTCGGGGTCACGGGTGATTTGTCCCGTAAAAAGCTGATGCCCGCCGTGTACGACCTGGCCAATCGCGGCCTGTTGCCGCCGGGCTTCTCCCTCATCGGATTCGCGCGCCGCGAGTGGCAGGACGAGGACTTCGCACAGGAGGTCCACGACGCCGTCAAGCAGCACGCCCGTACACCGTTCCGCGAAGAGGTCTGGCAGCAGCTCATCCAGGGGATGCGCTTCGTCCAGGGCAACTTCGACGACGACGAGGCCTTCGAACAGCTGAAGACCACGATCCAGGAGCTGGACAAGGCGCAGGGCACGGGCGGCAACTTCGCCTTCTACCTGTCCGTGCCGCCGAAGTTCTTCCCCAAGGTCGTCCAGCAGCTCAAGAAGCACGGCCTGGCGGACCAGAAGGAGGGCTCCTGGCGGCGTGCCGTCATCGAGAAGCCCTTCGGCCACGACCTGAAGAGCGCGCAGGAGCTCAACCAGATCGTGCACGACGTCTTCCCGCCCAACGAGGTCTTCCGGATCGACCACTACCTGGGCAAGGAGACGGTCCAGAACATCCTGGCGCTGCGGTTCGCCAACACGATGTTCGAGCCGATCTGGAACAGGTCGTACGTCGACCACGTCCAGATCACGATGGCCGAGGACATCGGCATCGGCGGCCGGGCCGGCTACTACGACGGCATCGGCGCCGCCCGTGACGTCATCCAGAACCACCTGCTCCAGCTGCTGGCGCTGACCGCGATGGAGGAGCCCGGCTCCTTCCACCCGAAGGCCCTGGTCGCCGAGAAGCTCAAGGTGCTCACGGCGGTGGAGCTGCCGGAGGACCTGGGCAAGCACACGGTCCGCGCCCAGTACGCGCACGCGTGGCAGGGCGGCGAGGAGGTCCCCGGCTACCTCGAAGAGGACGGCATCGACCCCAAGTCGAAGACCGACACCTTCGCCGCGATCAAGCTGACGATCAACAACCGCCGCTGGGCGGGCGTGCCGTTCTACCTCCGGACCGGAAAGCGGCTCGGCCGCCGGGTCACGGAGATCGCGGTCGTCTTCAAGCGGGCCCCGTACCTGCCCTTCGAGTCCGGCGCCACCGAGGAGCTGGGCGGCAACGCCCTGGTCATCCGGGTGCAGCCGGACGAGGGCGTGACCGTGCGGTTCGGCTCCAAGGTGCCCGGCACCTCGATGGAGGTCCGGGACGTCACGATGGACTTCGCCTACGGCGAGTCCTTCACGGAGTCCAGCCCCGAGGCCTACGAGCGGCTCATCCTCGATGTGCTGCTCGGTGACGCCAACCTCTTCCCCCGGCACCAGGAGGTCGAGCTGTCCTGGAACATCCTCGACCCGATCGAGGAGTACTGGGACAAGCACGGCAAGCCCGCACAGTACCCGGCGGGCACCTGGGGTCCGGCCGAGGCCGACGAGATGCTCGCACGAGACGGACGGAGCTGGCGCCGGCCATGAAGATCGATCTCACGGAGACCACTTCCAGCAAGATCAACCAGGCGCTGGTCTCGGCCCGCCGGGCCATCGGCACCCCGGCCATCGGCATGGTGCTCACCCTGGTCATCGTCACCGACGAGGAGAACGCGTACGACGCGCTCAAGTCGGCCGGTGACGCCTCGCGCGAGCACCCCTCGCGGATCATCGCGGTGATCAAGCGGGTCAGCCGCTCGCCGCGCAGCCGCCGGGACGCCCGGCTCGACGCCGAGGTGCGGGTCGGTTCCGACGCGGGCACCGGCGAGACGGTCGTCCTGCGTCTCCACGGCGAGCTGGTCAATCACGCCCAGTCGGTGGTCCTGCCGCTGCTGCTGCCGGATGCCCCGGTCGTGGTCTGGTGGCCCGAGGACGCCCCCGCCGACCCGGCGAAGGACCCGCTGGGCGCGCTCGCCCAGCGCCGGATCACGGACGCGTACTCGGCGGAGCACCCGGGCGAGGAGCTGGCGGTCCGCGCCGACTCGTACACCCCGGGCGACACCGACCTGGCGTGGACCCGCATCACGCCGTGGCGCTCGATGCTGGCGGCCTCGCTCGACCAGCAGTCCGCCAAGGTCGTCTCGGCGACCGTCGAGGGCGAGTCGGAGAACCCGAGCTGCGAGCTGCTCGCCATGTGGCTCGCGGACCGGCTCAAGGTGCCGGTGGAGCGCACCGTCTCCGCCGGTCCCGGTCTGACGGCCGTGCGGATGGAGACCAAGAACGGCGTCATCGTCCTGGACCGTCCCGACGGTTCGCTGGCCACGCTCTCGATGCAGGGCCAGCCGGACCGCGCGGTGGCGCTGAAGCGGCGGGAGACCGCCGAGCTGCTCGCCGAGGAGCTGCGCCGGCTGGACCCGGACAACACCTATGCGGCGACGGTGAGGTTCGGCGTGGCGAAGCTCGCCGGACAGGCGCGGCCGAAGCCGGCCGAGCCCGCGGCGGACGCCGCCCCGGCCGCCGCGAAGAAGACCGCGGCCAAGAAGGCGGCGTCGAAGTGAGTGCTCCGCAGCTTGTCGTGCACCGCGACAAGGAGCTGATGGCGCAGGCCGCCGCGGCCCGGCTGATCACGAGGATCGTGGACGCCCAGGCCGCACGCGGCTACGCCTCGGTGGTCCTCACCGGCGGGCGCAACGGCAACGGCCTGCTGGCCGCGCTCGCCGCCGCGCCCGCCCGGGACGCGATCGACTGGTCGCGGCTCGATCTGTGGTGGGGCGACGAGCGGTTCCTGCCCGAGGGCGACCCGGAGCGCAATGTCACGCAGGCCCGCGAGGCCCTGCTGGACTCGGTGGATCTCGACCCGTCCCGGGTGCACGCGATGCCCGCCTCGGACGGCCCCTGGGGCGGCGACGCCGACGCGGCGGCCGCCGCGTACGCCGGGGAGCTGGCCGCCGCGGCCGGTCCCGAGGACCACGGTCCGGTGCCGACGTTCGACGTGCTGATGCTGGGCGTCGGTCCGGACACACATGTCGCGTCGCTCTTCCCGGAGCTGCCCGCGGTACGGGAGACCGAGCGCACCGTCGTCGGTGTGCACGGCGCTCCCAAGCCGCCGCCCACCCGCGTCTCGCTCACGCTGCCCGCGATCCGGGCGGCGCGCGAGGTGTGGCTGCTCGCCGCCGGCGAGGACAAGGCGGAGGCCGCGGAGATCGCGCTCTCGGGAGCCGGGGAGATCCAGGCCCCGGCGGCCGGTGCGTACGGCCGCGCCCGCACCCTGTGGCTGCTGGACGCGGCGGCGGCCTCCCGGCTGCCGCGCGCGCTGTATCCGCCCGCCTCTCCCTGACCGTCCGTCAGTACGGTTGCGCACAGGCCCGGTCCGCTCCTCGGAGCGGACCGGGCCTGTCGCGTGAAAGGATCGCGCCATGGTGCGTATCGGAACCGTGGTGATGGGCGCGTCGGACGTACGGCGTGCGGCGGCGTTCTGGAAGGCGGCGCTCGGCTACGTGGAGCGCAACCCGGCGACGGACGACGACTGGGTGGTCCTGGTCCCGGCCGAGGGGCCCGGCGCCGGTCTGGCTCTGGACCGCAGCGGTACGCCCGTGCAGGAGGTCCCCCGGGTCCACCTCGATCTGTACACCGAGGAGCAGGACGCCGAGGTGGACCGGCTGATCGGGCTCGGCGCGGTGCGGGTGGAGTGGGATCTTTACCCCGACGACCCGGACTTCGTCGTGCTGGCGGACCCCGAGGGCAACCGGTTCTGCGTCATCGACACCACGCACGGCTGACCGGGGCTCATCCGGCGGGCGGGACGCGCTCCAGGAAGGGTTCCAGCAGACCGGGCACGGCCTCGGCGGCGAAGGCGAGGCCCTCGCTCGCGTCCGTGTCGTACGCCGTGTACGCGCCCGCTCCGGCGGCCGTCGTCGCGGTGACGCTCAGCACCCCGGCCCGTCGCTGGAAGTAGGTCTGGCCGACCGTCCAGCCGATGACTCCGGCCCGCTCCAGCGCGGCGGTCGAGCGCCGGACCGTGCCCGACCGCACCACCAGGTAGTCGCCGCTGACGGTGTGCCCCAGGCCGCGGTACGCGTCCCTGGCCAGGAACACCCCGGCCGGCAGCCCCACCACGGCGCAGCCGAGCGCGATCCAGAGCAGTACGGGGGTCAGCAGCGCGCCCAGGACGGTCAGCACGGCCACCGGGACCAGGACGGCCCAGAACGCCCGGCGCAGCCTGCGGCCCAGGGCGGCGCGGGGGTGTCCGGTCAGCGGGGCACCGGTCGGGGACACCGTCTCGCGCAGCACGTCGGCGGCCACCGCGTCGGCCACCGGCCGGGGCGCGGCGGGCAGCAGGGTGTTGTGGTCGCCGTGCTGTTCCTCGTCGTCCTTGGCGAGTCCGGTGGTGATCGCGTCGACCCGGGCGGCGCCGAAGGTCCGGATGCCGAGCGGTTCGACGAGGTCGACCCCGCGCAGTCTCCGTTCCTCGATGGAGACGGACCGGGAGGTCAGCAGTCCGCGCCGGATGCGCAGGGTGCCGCCCGGTTCGCGCTCCAGCCGGTAGTTCCACCACATCTCGACCCACAGGCCGAGTGCGCCGACGACACCGGCGGCCACCGCGGCGGCGGCGAGGATCACGATCATGGCGGTCAGCGAGGTGTCCCGGAAGCGCTCGCCGACCCACTCGATGACCCGCCCCTGTGCCCCGAACCAGTCGCTGACCTGCATCACCGCGCCGGCCGCCGCACCGCCGAGCGCGGGGGCGACGAAGGAGACCGGCGCGTAGCGGATCCAGCGCGGGTCGAGGGCTGTGAGCTCGCCCTCGCGGTGGGTGCCCGGGGTTTTGGTGGCCGTGCGCTCCAGCAGTTCGCGGCGGAGCCGTTCGCCCTCGGCCCGGGGGACCGGGTCGAGTTCCAGGGTGGAGTCGTTGCCGGAGTGCTCGCCGGTGCCGATGCGGACGGTGACCAGGCCGAGTGCCCGTTGCAGCAGATGGGCGGTGAGGTCGACGCTGCGGATGCGTTCCCGGGCCAGTGAGCGCTTCTTGACCAGGAGCAGCCCGGTGTGGAGCTCGACGCGTTCGGTACCTATGCGGTAGCGGGTGCGGCGCCACCGTACGTGGTCGCCGGCGGCCGCGGAACCGATCAGCAGGGCCGCGCCGGCCAGGACCCAGGCGACGGCGGCCCCGAAGCCGAGGCGTCCGGAGAGGCCGAGCGTGGTGGGGACGGCGGCGCCGGCCGCCACCCCGGCCGTGACGAGCGCGCTGACCAGGACCGTGCGCCGGTCCAGCCGCCGCCAGTCGACGGCGGTGGCCGTGGCGGGGCCGTGGCCGCCCCCGGTGTCCGGGGAGGGGGACACGGCCGCCTCCGGGCTCATGTGGCGTCCCCGGGGGTGGCCCGGGTGATCCGGGTCAGCCGTTCGGCGAGCCCGGCCGCCGTTTCGTGGTCGAGGCCCTCGATCCGTACCGCGCCCTTGGCCGACGCGGTGGTCACGGTGACCGTGGCGAGCCGGTAGAGCTGTTCGAGCGGTCCGCGCACGGTGTCCACGGTCTGGATCCGGGACATCGGGGCGATCCGCCACTCCTGCCGGAAGACCCCGGTCCTGACGTACACCGCTTCGTCGGTGACCTCCCAGCGGTGGGTGCGGAACCACCACGCGGGGAGCAGGACGGCGCAGCCGGTGCCCAGGACCGCGATGATCGCGGCGGGCAGCAGCAGCCAGAACCGGGCGGGCTCGATGAGCACGCCCAGCACGGCCAGGACGACCACGGGGGCGGCGGTCAGCAGCAGCCACTGGGCCCGCCACCACCCCACGGCCCTCGGATCCAGCGTGTTGTTCGGCGGCCGCAGCCGCACCGTCTCCTCCCCCGCGGTCATCGGCTCAACGCCCCCGGCGGGAGCGGTAGGCCCGCACCAGCGCGGCGGTCGAGCTGTCCAGCTGCTCGGCCCCCTCGCCTCCGGTGAGCACCGGCTCGATCTTCTTGGCGAGGACCTTGCCCAGCTCGACGCCCCACTGGTCGAAGGAGTCGATGTTCCAGACGGCTCCCTGGACGAAGACCTTGTGCTCGTACAGCGCGATCAGCTGGCCGAGGACGGAGGGGGTCAGCCGGTCGGCGAGGATCGTCGTCGTCGGGTGGTTGCCCCGGAAGGTCTTGTGCGGCACCAGCTCCTCGGCGACGCCCTCGGCCCGGACCTCGTCCGGCGTCTTGCCGAAGGCCAGCGCCTGGGTCTGGGCGAAGAAGTTGGCCATCAGCAGATCGTGCTGGGCGACCAGGCCGGGCAGCAGGTCGGCGACCGGCTCGGCGAAGCCGATGAAGTCGGCCGGGATGATCTTGGTGCCCTGATGGATCAGCTGGTAGTAGGCGTGCTGTCCGTTGGTGCCGGGAGTGCCCCAGACGACCGGCCCGGTCTGCCAGTCGACCGGATTGCCGTCCCGGTCCACGGACTTGCCGTTGGACTCCATGTCCAGCTGCTGCAAGTACGCGGTGAACTTGGACAGATAGTGGCTGTACGGGAGCACCGCGTGCGACTGGGCGTCGAAGAACGCGCCGTACCAGACGCCGAGGAGCCCCATCAGCATCGGGACGTTCTCCTCGGCGGGCGCGGTGCGGAAGTGCTCGTCGACGAGGTGGAAGCCGTCGAGCATCTCGCGGAACCGGTCCGGGCCGATGGCGATCATCAGCGAGAGGCCGATGGCCGAGTCGTAGGAGTAGCGGCCGCCGACCCAGTCCCAGAACTCGAACATGTTGTCGGTGTCGATGCCGAAGTCCGCGACCTTCCCGGCATTCGTGGACAGCGCCACGAAGTGCTTGGCGACCGCGTCCTGACCGGCCTTCAGACCGGTCAGCAGCCAGTTGCGCGCGGAGGTGGCGTTGGTGATCGTCTCGATCGTGGTGAAGGTCTTCGACGCGACGATGAAGAGCGTCTCGGCCGGGTCGAGATCGCGCACCGCCTCGTGGAGATCGGCGCCGTCGACGTTCGACACGAAGCGGACGGTGAGGTCGCGGTCCGTGAAGGAGCGCAGCACCTCGTACGCCATGGCGGGGCCCAGGTCGGAGCCACCGATGCCGATGTTGACGACGTTCTTGATGCGCCTGCCGGTGTGGCCGGTCCACTCCCCCGACCTGATCCGGTCGGAGAACGCCGCCATCCGGTCGAGCACGGCGTGCACGCCCGGCACCACGTTCTCGCCGTCGACCTCGATCACCGCGTCGCGCGGGGCACGCAGCGCCGTGTGCAGAACGGCGCGGTCCTCGGTGGTGTTGATCTTCTCGCCGCGGAACATCGCGTCCCGCAGCCCGGCCACCCCGGTGGCCGCGGCGAGCTCACGCAGCAGCCGCAGCGTCTCGTCGGTGACCAGGTGCTTGGAGTAGTCGACGTACAGATCGCCGACCCGGAGGGTGCAGCCGGTGCCGCGCTCCGGGTCGTCCGCGAAGAGCTGCCGCAGATGGGTCGTCCCGAACTGCTCGCGGTGCTTGCCCAGAGCGGTCCACTCGGGCGTCTGGTTGAGCCTGGTTCGGCTTCGTGTGTTCATCCCGGATATCAGCCCAATTCTTCTCGTGCCTGCAGATGCCCCGCTGCACCTCCAACCTAATTGATCAGAAGGGCCGGCGAGGCAATGGAGACCGGCGGCACGCAAAAGCAGTCCGGCCGGACACCCTGTGGGTGCCCGGCCGGTGAACTTCTAGATTTCGCCCCGGAGTTTCGCCAGCGCCTCGGCGAGAATGGCCTCGCCGTCCGCGTCGCTGCGCCGCTCGCGCACATACGCGAGGTGCGTCTTGTACGGCTCGGTGCGCGGCGGGTCCGGCGGACTGTCCCGGTCCTGGCCGGCCGGGAAGCCGCAGCGCGGGCAGTCCCAAGTCTCCGGTACCTGCGCGTCACTGGCGAAGCTCGGCTGCGTCTCGTGCCCGTTCGAGCACCAGAAGGAGATGCGGAGACGCGGCGCGGACTCGCCGCGCTCGGCCTCCCCCATCGGCCCCGCTCCGACCCGGCTTCCCCGGATCGCGTTGCCACTTGCCACGGTCGTAACTCCCTGCGTGATGGTGCTCGAAGATGCCCCAGTCTACGTAAGGCCCAACGCGCGTCCAGTGAAAGGAGTTACACCGTCACCGGGAATCGCGTACGACGGGTCAGCTGTCCAGCTTGATCAGCAGACCAAGCACAACAATGCACGCGAACCATGCCAGACCGACGACCACGGTGATCCGGTCGAGGTTGCGCTCGGCGACCGAGGAGCCGCCGACCGACGACTGCATGCCGCCACCGAACATGTCGGAGAGGCCGCCGCCCTTTCCCTTGTGCATCAGCACCAGCAGCATCAGCAGCAGGCTGAAGACGATCAGGGCGATCTCGAACGCCAAAATCACGGCTGGTCCCTACTTTCCGGAATTCCTCTGGACTGCATGTGCTGAAAACGGGGGCCGGGAGGCTACACCCTCCGCGGCCCCCGCAAGGGTACGACGGATCCGCGCTACCGCATACTCACTGGTCGCGGAAGCGGACGATCTTGACGAACTCGTCGGCGTCCAGCGCGGCACCGCCGACCAGTGCGCCGTCGACGTCGGGCTGCGCCATGATCGCGGCGACATTGCCGGACTTCACCGAGCCGCCGTACTGGATGCGGACGCCGTCGGCCAGCTCCTGCGAGTACAGCTCGGCCAGCCGGCCGCGGATCGCGCCGCAGACCTCCTGGGCGTCCTCGGGGGTGGCGACCTCGCCGGTGCCGATGGCCCAGACCGGCTCGTACGCGATCACGATGGACTCGGCCTGCTCGGCCGGGACGTCCTTCAGACCGCCGTCGAGCTGCGCGAGGGTGTAGGAGACCTGGTCACCGGCCTTGCGGACGTCCAGGCCCTCGCCGATGCAGAGGATCGGGGTCAGGCCGTGCTTGTACGCGGCCTTCACCTTGGCGTTGCAGATCTCGTCGGTCTCACCGTGGTACTGACGGCGCTCGCTGTGCCCGACGGCGACGTAGGTGCAGCGCAGCTTGGTCAGCATCGGGCCGGAGATCTCACCGGTGTACGCGCCGGAGTCGTGCGCCGAGATGTCCTGGGCGCCGTACTTGATCTTCAGCTTGTCGCCCTCGACCAGGGTCTGCACGGAGCGCAGGTCGGTGAAGGGCGGCAGGACGGCGACCTCGACGGCCTCGTAGTCCTTGTCGCTCAGTGCGAAGCCGAGCTTCTGGGTGTGTGCGATGGCCTCAAGGTGGTTGAGGTTCATCTTCCAGTTGCCCGCCATCAGCGGGGTGCGAGTGGTCATGAAAGGTCAGTCCTCCAGTGCGGCGAGGCCGGGAAGCGTCTTGCCCTCAAGGTATTCGAGGCTGGCACCGCCACCGGTCGAGATGTGTCCGAATGCGTTTTCGTCGAAGCCCAGGGTGCGGACGGCCGCGGCGGAGTCGCCACCGCCGACGACACTGAAGCCCGAGGAGTCGACGAGGGCCTGGGCGACGGCCCGGGTGCCCTCGGCGTAGTCGGGGTGCTCGAAGACGCCCATCGGGCCGTTCCAGAAGACGGTGGCCGCGTCGGCGAGCTTCGATGCGTACAGCTTGTTGGTCTCGGGGCCGTTGTCCAGGCCGATGAAACCGGCCGGCATGGCGTCCGCGGGCACGGTGCGGTGCTCGGTCGGGGCCTTGGCCTTGAGGTCCGGGAACTGCTCGGAGACCACGACGTCGACGGGGAGCACGAACTCCACGCCCTTGTCCTCGGCTCGCTTGAGGTACTCCAGCACCGCCGGGATCTGGTCCTCCTGCAGCAGCGAGCTGCCGACCTCGTGGCCCTGGGCCTTGAGGAAGGTGTACGCCATGCCGCCGCCGATCAGGATGCGGTCGGCGCGCTCCAGGAGGTGGTCGATGACGCCGAGCTTGTCGGAGACCTTGGAGCCGCCGAGCACCACGGCGTAGGGGCGCTCGACGTTCTCGGTGAGCTTCTTCAGTACGCCGACCTCGGTGGCGATCAGGTCACCGGCGGCGTGCGGCAGCCGGGCCGGGAGGTCGAAGACCGAGGCGTGCTTGCGGTGCACGGCGCCGAAGCCGTCGCCCACGTACAGGTCGGCGAGCTCGGCGAGCCGGTCGGCGAACGCGCCGCGCTCGGCGTCGTCCTTGGACGTCTCGCCGGGGTTGAAGCGGAGGTTCTCCAGGACGGCGACCCGGCCGTCACCGAGCCCGGCGACCGTGGCGCGGGCGGACTCGCCGACCGTGTCGGTCGCGAACGCCACGTCGGCGCCGATGAGTTCACCGAGGCGGGCGGCGGCGGGCGCCAGGGAGAAGGCGGGGTCCGGAGCGCCCTTGGGGCGGCCCAGGTGCGAGGCGACGACGACCCGCGCGCCGGCCGCGACGAGCTTCTCCACGGTCGGCTGGACGGCGCGGATCCGGCCGTCGTCGGTGATGGTGGTGCCGCTGAGCGGCACGTTGAGGTCGGCGCGGACGAATACGCGCTTGCCGGTGACCCCTTCGGCGATCAGTTCGTCGATCGTCTTCATCTTGCTGGACTCCTTGGAGGGCGGGAGAGCATGCGACGGGGCCCGAACGGCGCGGCGTTGCGCTGTTCGAGCCCCGTGCTCACATCTTGGGTCTTCCGTTCGGGTCAGGCCGGACCGGGCCGGACACCGCGGCCCCGGCACGATCCGAACGAGAGGCCCCGGGTGCCTGCCGGTTCGACGGTCAGAGCTGGTTGCCGACGAAGACGGTCAGGTCGACGAGGCGGTTGGAGTAACCCCACTCGTTGTCGTACCAGCCGAGGATCTTCACCGACTTGCCCTCCTGAACCATGGTCAGCGAGGAGTCGAAGGTGCAGGACGCCGGGTCTCCGACGATGTCCGACGACACGATCGGGTCCTCGGTGTAGTACAGGATGCCCTTGAGGTCGCCGTCGTCGGCGGCCTTCTTGAACGCGGCGTTGACCTCGTCCTTGGTGACCTCGCGCTGGAGCTCGACGACCAGGTCGGTGGCCGAGCCGGTCGGGACCGGGACGCGCATGGCGATGCCGTCCAGCTTGCCCTTCAGCTGCGGGAGCACCAGGGCGGTGGCCTTGGCGGCACCGGTGGTGGTCGGGATGATGTTCTCGGCGGCGGCGCGGGCGCGGCGCAGGTCCGAGTGCGGGAAGTCCAGGATGCGCTGGTCGTTCGTGTACGCGTGGACCGTCGTCATCAGGCCCTTGACGATGCCGAAGTTCTCGTCCAGGACCTTCGCCATCGGCGCGACGCAGTTGGTCGTGCAGGACGCGTTGGAGATGACGTGGTGGTTGGCCGCGTCGTACTTGTCCTGGTTGACGCCCATCACGATGGTGATGTCCTCGCCCTTGGCCGGAGCCGAGATGAGGACCTTCTTGGCGCCGCCGGCGATGTGCTTCTCGGCGTCGGCCTTCTTCGTGAAGATGCCGGTCGACTCGATGACGATGTCGACACCCAGCTCACCCCAGGGGATGTCGGCCGGGTTGCGCTCGGAGAGCACCTTGATCGTGTGACCATCGACGGTGATGGTGTCGGCGGTGTGGCTGACCTCTGCCTTGAGACGACCCAGAATGGTGTCGTACTTCAGCAGGTGGGCCGTGGTCGCGGTGTCACCCAGGTCGTTGACAGCCACGATCTCGATGTCCGCACCCTGCTCCAGCAGCGCGCGGAAGTAGTTACGACCGATGCGGCCAAAGCCGTTGATGCCTACGCGGATCGTCACGAACCGATCTCCTCGTTAGGTACGCGGGGTTCTCACCCCGGCGAGTTGTATGAGATGTCCCCGACCGCCTCCGACCCTACCTCTCCGAGGGCCCCGGGGTGACATCGAGCAGGGCCGCGGGAAGCACCGGGGCCCGTACTCCTCGGTAGGAGTACGGGCCTCCGGACAACTGTCCGTATACGCAGTGGCGATTACGGAGCGTCAACACCCGGAAGGGGTCGGCGAGTCCGGAATCCGGCCGGAAACGACCGTCGTCGGGGGTCAGCCCACCAGGCCGTCGGCGAGCTCCTCGCCGAGGGTGGCTTCGGTGCCGGGGATGCCCAGATCCTGGGCCCGCTTGTCGGCCATCGCCAGCAGCCGGCGGATCCGGCCGGCGACCGCGTCCTTGGTCAGCGGCGGGTCGGCGAGCGCGCCCAGCTCCTCCAGGGACGCCTGCTTGTGCTCCATGCGCAGCCGTCCGGCGGCCGCGAGATGCTCGGGCACCTCCTCGCCCAGGATCTCCAGCGCACGGCCGACCCGGGCGCCCGCGGCGACCGCGGCCCGGGCCGAGCGGCGCAGGTTGGCGTCGTCGAAGTTGGCGAGCCGGTTGGCCGTGGCGCGGACCTCGCGGCGCATCCGCCGTTCCTCCCAGGCCAGCACCGACTCATGGGCGCCCAGCCGGGTGAGCAGGGCGCCGATCGCGTCGCCGTCGCGGACGACGACCCGGTCCACGCCGCGCACCTCGCGGGCCTTGGCCGCGATGGAGAGCCTGCGGGCCGCGCCGACCAGCGCGAGCGCCGCCTCCGGGCCCGGGCAGGTCACCTCCAGCGAGGAGGAACGGCCGGGCTCGGTGAGCGATCCGTGCGCGAGGAACGCCCCGCGCCAGGCCGCCTCGGCGTCGCAGGTGGCCCCCGAGACCACCTGCGGGGGCAGCCCGCGGATCGGACGGCCACGGCCGTCCACCAGGCCGGTCTGGCGGGCCAGCTGGTCGCCGCCCGCCACCACCCGTACGACGTAACGGGAGCTGCGCCGGAGACCGCCGGGCGCCATCACGATCAGCTCCGAGCTGTGCCCGAAGATTTCGAGAATGTCCCGCTTCAGCCGGCGCGCCGCCATCGCGGTGTCCAGCTCCGCCTCGATCACAATCCGGCCGCTCACCAGGTGCAGCCCACCCGCGAACCGAAGAATCGCCGAGACTTCTGCCTTCCTGCAGCAGGTCCGGGTCACGGGAAGCCGAGAGATTTCGTCCTTCACCGCGGGCGTCATCGCCATGGGCCGATCCTTCCATGCATCCGAAAAATACGGTCGTACGCGGCGGCCAACAGCTCCGGATCATGGATCGGAACGCCGTCGGGTGAAGCCACCGGCGCCAGCTCGACCGCGGCGCCGAGCCGCTTGGCGGCGTCGGCGAGGGACTCACGATCGGGCACAGCGGCTTCGTCGGCCAGCACCACGTCCAGGGCGAGTTTAGGGGCGTGTCGTCCCAAAACCTCCAAATGACGCTGCGGGGAGAAGCCATCAGTTTCACCGGGTTGCGGGGCGAGGTTGAGCGAGAGGACCTTGCGGGCCTTGGTCTCGACGAGTGCGTCGAGCAGTTCGGGGACGAGCAGGTGCGGGATCACGGAGGAGAACCAGGACCCCGGACCGAGCACCACCCAGTCGGCGTCGAGGACCGCGGCGACGGCCTCGGGAACGGCGGGCGGGTCGTGCGGGACGAGGTGCACGGACTGCACCTCGCCGGGGGTGAGCGCCACGGTGGCCTGTCCGCGCACGGTGTCCACGTCGTCCGGGCGGTCCGGGTCGTGGCCCCGCACGAGCGCCTGGAGCTCCAGCGGCACGGCGGACATGGGGAGCACCCGGCCGTGCGCCCCGAGGAGCCTGCCGACCAGGTCGAGCGCCTGGACGTGGTCGCCGAGCTGCTCCCACAGGGCGACGATCAGCAGATTGCCGACCGCGTGCTCGTGCAGATCGCCCTTGGACTGGAAGCGGTGCTGGATCACCCGGGCCCAGGTCTGGCCCCAGTCGTCGTCACCGCACAGGGCGGCGAGCGCCTTGCGCAGGTCGCCGGGCGGCAGCACGCCGAGCTCCTCGCGGAGCCGGCCGCTGGAGCCGCCGTCGTCGGCGACGGTGACCACGGCGGTGAGATCGCCGGTGATCCGGCGGAGCGACGCGAGCGACGCGGAGAGCCCCATGCCGCCGCCGAGGGCGACGACCTTGGGCTGCGCGCCGCGCTTGCGGCCGGACAGCCCGGAGCCGGACAGCGCGGAGGTGGCTCTGCGCAGCCGCCGCAGGCGCAGGTTGCGGCTGGTCACTCGCGCCCCATGTCCCGGTGGACGAGGACGGTCTCGATGCCTTCGGTCGCGAGCCGGGCGGCCAGCTTCTCGGACATGGCGACCGAGCGGTGCTTGCCGCCGGTGCAGCCCACGGCGATGGTCACGTAGCGCTTGCCCTCGCGGCGGTATCCGGCGGCGATGAGCTGGAGCAGCTCGGTGTACTGGTTGAGGAATTCCTTGGCGCCGGGCTGGTCGAAGACGTACGCGGACACCTCCTCGTTGAGGCCGGTGAACGGGCGCAGCTCGGGAACCCAGTGCGGGTTGGGCAGGAAGCGGCAGTCGACGACCAGGTCGGCGTCGACCGGCAGCCCGTACTTGAAGCCGAACGACATCACCGTGGCGCGCAGCTCCGGCTCCTCGTCGCCGGCGAACTGGGCGTCCATCTTGGCGCGCAGTTCGTGCACGTTGAGGCTGGAGGTGTCGATCACCAGGTCGGCGTCGCCGCGCAGCTCGCGCAGCAGGTCGCGCTCGGCGGCGATGCCGTCGACGATCCGGCCGTCGCCCTGGAGCGGGTGCGGGCGGCGGACCGATTCGAAGCGGCGGACCAGGGCGTCGTCGGAGGACTCCAGGAAGACGATCCGCCGGGTGACGTGCTTGGCCTCCAGGTCGGCGAGGGACTCGCGGAGGTTGTCGAAGAAGCGGCGCCCCCGGACGTCGACGACGACGGCGATCCGTGCCACGTTGCCCTGCGAGCGGGCGCCGAGCTCCACCATGGTGGGGATCAGCGCGGGCGGCAGGTTGTCGACGACGAACCAGCCGAGGTCCTCCAGACACTTGGCCGCCGTGCTGCGCCCGGCGCCCGACATCCCCGAGATGATGACCAGCTCGGGGATGGTCGCGGGCCCGTCGCCCGTCTCGTTCGTGGTGGCCGTACTCACTTGTGCTGCTCCGTCTGCTCGGTCGGTGCCGTCGTGCCCGGCTTCTTGCCCGCGCCCGACTTCTTGCTCGTTCTCACGCTCGGTCATGTCGTGCTGCCCCCGTCGTCCTCTTCAATGATCTCTCCTGTCGCCGTGTTCACGGCGGGCGTGGCCGGGGCGGCCGACGCGAGGGCGACAGCCACCGATTCCGCCGTTCTGCGGCCTATCCCCGGAACCTCGCAGATTTCGTCGATTGTCGCCTGCTTCAGCTTCTTCACGGAGCCGAAATGCTTGATCAACGCCTGTTTCCGGGTTTCGCCGAGACCGGCGACGGCGTCCAGGGGGCTGGAACGGATCCGTTTGGCCCGCTTGGCGCGCTGGTAGGTGATCGCGAAGCGGTGGGCCTCGTCACGGACGCGCTGCAGGAGGTAGAGGCCCTCGCTGGAGCGGGGCAGGACGACGGGGTCGTCGTCATCGGGCAGCCAGACCTCTTCGAGGCGCTTGGCGAGGCCGCAGACGGCGATGTCGTCGATCCCCAGCTCGTCGAGGGCGCGCTTGGCGGCGGCGACCTGCGGCTGGCCGCCGTCGACCACGACGAGCTGCGGCGGATAGGCGAACCGCTTGGGGCGCCCGTCGTCCTCACGGGGCTCGGCGTCCGGGTCGGGGACGGTGGTGTCCGTGCCGGGTGCGGTGGCGGCGTCCTGCGGTGCCGGGACCGGCCCGGTCGGGGCGGGTCCGGTCGGGGC
>NZ_JBCEWQ010000053.1:0-50027 GCF_038448545.1 Streptomyces sp. CLV115 | reverse complement strand
GGGAGAGGGTGGGGTCCGGGGAGCCGGTCGGCGATCCGGAGGGCTTCGGGGTGGTGGACGGCGAGGGCTGGTGCGAGCCGCCGGGCTGCGGGCCCACGATGATGCCGCCGTCCGGGGCTCCGGGGCCGCCGACCGGATGCTTCGGCTTGTTCGGTCCGCCCGCGCCGGGGCTCTTCGGGACGGTGCCCTTGCCGTCGGCCACCGGGTGGATGCCCTTGCGGTAGAACTCCAGCCAGGACAGCACGGTGCGCAGATAGGTGTCCGAGTGGTTGTAGCTGAGGATCGCCCGGTCCAGATCGGCCTTCACCGACAGATCGCGCGGTCCGGCGCAGAGATACTCTCCGGCGGCCAGTGCGGCGTCGTAGATGTTGTTCGGGTCACGGCGCCCGTCGCCGTTGCCGTCCTGCCCCCAGTGGGCCCAGGTCGAGGGGATGAACTGCATCGGGCCGACCGCCCGGTCGTAGTTCCGGTCGCCGTCGTACGCGCCGCCGTCGGTGTCCGGGATGTCGGCGAAGCCCGCACCGTCGAGGACCGGTCCGAGGATCGGGCTGAGCGTCGTGCCCTGTGCGTCGACCCGGCCTCCGCCCGCCTGGCCGGACTCGACCTTGCCGATCGCCGCGAGCAGCTGCCACGGCAGCCGGCAGCCGGGGTCGGTCTTCCCGAGTGCGCTCTCCGCCTTGCGGTAGGCGGCGAGAACCGTGGCCGGGATGCCCGCCTCGGCCCACGACCGGGCGGCGGCCGGGTTCTGCTTCTTTCCGGCCTTCGGCGGTTTCGGCGACTGCAGCGGCGGCAGTTCGGTGTGGTACGAGTCGTCGTTGGGTACGTGCGACCACTTGACCTCGTCGGTCTCCGGGGCCTGCTTCGACGGCGCTTCGTGAGCGACGGTCCCCGGTGCCTGGGACGCGGTGAGCGCGGCCATCGCGGCGACCGCGACCGCCGTTCCGCCGAGTCCGCGGCGCATCGTGCCGTTGAACCTCATGCGTGCTCCCCTCTCCCCCGGGTCACCGGGTGAACGTATCGATGGCGGAGATCCGCCAGGTGCCGCCGCGTCGAACGGCGTCCACGGCGAACATGGCCGCCGCGTAGGTCGTCTCGTCCGACTTTCCGGTACGGGTGTTGCTCTGGTCGGCGAAGATCAGCAGCCGGGCCCGGTCGCCGTCCAGCAGCTCGACACCGCTGTCGGTGACGGTGGTGGTCAGCACGAGCTTCTGCTTCTGCCCCTGGGCCCGGACCTGGGCGAGCATGTCCTTGTGCTGCTGCACCGCCTTGCCCACCAGATGTGTACCGGCCGCCTGTTCGGACTTCTCGGGCGAGGCGTAGTCGTAGGAGAAGACCGCACCGACGGCGTCGGCGATCCGGCCCTTCACCTCGCTGGTCCGGCTGATGTCGGTGAGGGCGGTGTTCTGCCGGGACGGATCGTCGCGCAGGCTGCCGGCCGAGGCGAACGCCCAGGCGGCGAAGGCGCCGAGCAGCACGGTGAGGGCGCAGAGCACGGCGGGCAGCCGGACCCGGAGGCGGGCGGGCCGTTCGCCCTCCGGTCCGCTCTTCCGCGGGGCCGCTGCCGGACCGGCGGCGTCCCCGGCCCCGTCCTGCGCGGCCTCGTCGTCGGCCCCGGTGTCCTTCGCGGACGGGTCCGGCGCCGGTCCGCCGGGTTCGGTGTCGGGGGTCGCGGTCCCGCGCGCCGGGGCGGCGGCGCGCTCCGCGGCGACGGTGGCCAGGCGGCGCCGGCGGTTGACGAGGTGACGGGTCGTCGACATGTCCGGTGGTCCTCTCGGTGGCGGGGTGGGAGTCGGTGGCGTCGAAGGCGGTCGGGCGACCGCCTCTCAGCCGGCCGTGTTGCCGACGGGTGCCTGGCCGAGGGCGCTGAGCTTCCACCCCTCGGAGGTACGGCTGAGCCGGCCGAGCATCCGGCTCTCCTTCACCGCGGGCTTGCCCTTCGGCGCGGTCACGGTGACCCGCAGCGCCACCATCACTCCGGCCTTTCCGGCCCGGTCGTCCAGTTCGGTCACCGCCCCGGACAGGATCCGGGCCGTGCTGACCGTCTTCGCCTCCTGGATCTGCTTCACGAACGCGTCCCGCCCGTCGACGAGTTGCCGGTGCAGATCGCCGGTGGTGGAGTCCTCCCAGCTGTCGAGTCCCTTCGCCAGCTTCCGGTGGTCCAGCGTGTTCATGTTCTGCACGGCCTGCTCCCCCGCCGCCAGCGCCTCGTCGCGCGCCTGCGCGTAGGCCGCCGACTCGTCGTGCGCGGCCTCGTAGCGGGAAACTCCGCCCCAGGCCGCCGCGCCGGCCGCCGCGACGGTCAGCACGACCGCCACCGCCGTCAGCGGGTTCCTCGTGATCCGTACCCGTGCCATTGCTGTCTCTCCCCTGCCGGCCGATCCGTACCGAGTTGCGCGTGTGTGGGTACTGCTATCTGGAGGTGATCTCGACCACGGTCCAGTGGCCGTCCCTCAGTTGGGCGGTGACGGAGAGCTGGGCGGCGGCGGTGGTGGCCGGCCTGCCCTCGCGTTCGTAGACCTGGTCGAGGAAGACCAGCAGGTGGGCGCTGTGCTCCGTCAGCCGGGTGACCCCGGCGCGCACGACATGGGTGGTGAGGGTCAGCTTCTGGTCGGCGGCCTGCTTCTCGACCTGGCCGAACAGGGCGGCGTACTGCTGGAGCGCCTTGCCCGCGAGCAGCTGCTTCGCCGACTCCTTGGTGACGGCGGTGGCCCGGGGGCTGTAGGAGAAGACCTTGCCGAGTGCGTTGCTGACGTCTCCCGCGACCCGGGTGGTGGCCTCGCTGTCGGTCAGTGCGCGGTTGGCGGTGGCGGGGGTGTCGCGCAGCGCTCTGCCCTGGGCGAAGAGCACTCCGCCGGCCACGAGGAGTACGACGGCCAGGACCGCCGCCACGACGCCCGGCCACCGCCGGGCGGGGGCGGGCGGGTCCGGCTGCCCGTCGTCGGTGACGGCACCGGGCTCCGCCGCGGTCTCCTCGTGTTCCTCGACGTCCCGCGCGTCCACGTCCGTGCTCACGACCGCCGTCCCTCCCCGCTGTTTCATGCGCCGCTCCCGACCGGGATCGCGGTGAGCGCCTTGACCTTCCAGCCGTCCGCGGTCCGGGACAGCGTGGCCTCGAAGCGTTTGCGTTCGGTGCCGCTCCTTCCGGTGCGCGGGGTGACCTCGACATCGACGGTCGCGATCAGCTCCGCGGTCCCGGTCCGCTCGTCGAGCGCGGTGAGCGCCGCGTCGGTGACCTTCCCCCGTGCGGTGGCGCCCGCCCGGACCAGTTCCTTCGCGTCCTTGCTCCGGGTGCGTCCGAGCTGGTCGTGGAGCGGCCCGGTCGAGGAGTCGAGCCAGGCGCCGAGTCCGGCGTCCACGGTCCGGGCGTCCTTGGCGTCGAGGCTGTTCAGCCGGGCCAGGTGGCGCCTGCCGTCGGCCAGCGCGGCATCGCGGCTCTTCGCGTACGCCAGGCTGTCGTCGCCGCGCGCCCGGGCGTACGACCAGCCGCCGAGGGCGCAGATGAGTACCGCGGCGAGCAGTGCCGCCAAGCCGGTCAGGGTCCTGGTCCGGGGCGTCATCGGCCGTCCTCCCGTCCGAGTCCCAGCAGTCCGGCCATGCCGTCTTCGGCCGGGGCCCGGCCGGTGACACCGAGCGCCCCCGGGAGCCGCTTCCCGGATCCGTTCCCCAGCAGCATCGAGCCGGGCCGGGCGGGTTCGGGCACGGCGCCGCCCTTCGGCGCGTTGGCGCTGCCGCGGACGTTGATGCCGGTGCCGGGCGAGGAGGTGCAGCGGGCCTTGGTGTTGACGGGCGGGCCGGCCGAGGTGTCCAGACCGCTGCGGTAGACGGTGCCGCCGTATCCGGCGGTGCAGGGCAGGGGTTCGAAGAAGGTGACCGACATGCCGAACCGGGCGCCCTTCTCGTCGATCGCGCTGGATCCGGCGGCGGCCACCGCGGGGAGTTTCACCAGGAGTTCCTCGATGCCGCGCTGGCGGGTGACGGCGACCTGGGAGGTGGTGAGGAGGTTGGCGACGACGACGCCGAAGCTCGGGTCGAGGTCCCGCAGCAGTCCGCTGATCTGTCCGGTCGCGTCGGGGGCGACCGCGATCAGCTTGCGCAGATCGGTGTCGGACCCCTTGAGCTGTGCGGCCAGTTCCGCGGCGCCGGAGGCGAAGCCCTTGAGTGCCTCGCCCTGTTCGGCCTGGGTGCGCAGCACGGTCCGGCCGTCGGCCATCAGCCGGGTGTTGACCGGCAGCGCGTCGTCCGCCGCCCGGACGAACTCGCTCCCGGTGTCCAGCAGTACCTGGAGGTCGTCGCCGCGCCCCTCGAACGCGGTGCCGAACTCGTCGACGACCGTGCGCAGGGATTCCAGGTCGACCGAGCCGGCCAGGTCGTTGACGCTGGTGAGGACGTTGGTGACGGGGGCGGGGACGGTGGTGTCGGCCTGGTCGATGACGGATCCGTTCGCCAGGTACGGGCCCTCGGTGCGGGTGGGCCGCAGGTCGACGTACTGCTCGCCGACCGCGGAGAGACTGGCGACCACGGCCTTGAGCCCGTCGGGGATCTTCGGGGCGTCCTTCTCGATGCGCAGTTCGGCCTCGACTCCGTCGTCGGTGAGCTCGATCGGCCCGACCCGGCCCACCGAGACACCGCGGTAGGTGACGTTGGAGTGGGTGTACAGCCCTCCGGTGCGCGGGAGCTGCACCTTGACGGTGTAGTAGCTGCGCAGGCCGATGTAGTGGCCGAGGTCGGCGTACCGGACTCCGAGGTAGCCGAGTACGAGCACCGCGATGATCAGGAAGGAGATGTTCTTGAGCCGGACGGCGAGGGTGATCATCGGCTGCTCCCGTTCGTGCCCGCCGTCGGGACCGCGGGAAGGGGCAGCGGCAGTGCCTGCCCGGACCGGCCCGAAGCGGCCGTGCTCCCGGGAGGGACCGCCGGGACGATCGGCGGGACGATCTGGGTGCCGGGCATGGCCGTCACATCCAGGTAGACGTTGAGGTAGTCGCCCTTCACCCCGCGCAGCACCTCGTCCGTGAACGGGTAGGTGAGCAGCACCTGGAGGGAGTCGGGCAGGTCGCGGCCGGAGTCGGCGAGCGCCTTGAGGCTGGGGGCGAGTGCCCTGAGGTCGGCGATCATGTCGGCCTTGCTCCTGTTGACCGTGTCGACGGCCACGGTGGAGAGGGTGTCGAGCGAGCGCAGCATGGTCAGGAGCGAGCCGCGCTGCTTCTCCAGGATCTTCAGGCCGGGGCTCAGTCCGGTGAGGACCGTGCCGACGTCCTGTTTGCGGGTGGCGAGGGTGGCGGAGAGCCGGTTCACCCCGTCGAGGGCGTCGGTGATGTCCTTCTTGTGGTCGTCCAGGTCGGTGACCAGGGTGTTGACCCGGCCGAGCATGGAGCGGACCTGGGGTTCGCGTCCGGCGAGCGCCTTGTTGAGTTCGGTGGTGATGGTCTTGAGCTGGTTGACGCCACCGCCGTTGAGGAGCATCGACAGGGCGCCGAAGACCTCTTCGACCTCGGGGTTTCGGTTGGTGCGGGTCAGCGGGATGCGGTCTCCGTCGGTGAGTCTGCCCTGTGCGGCGCCGCGTGCCGGGGCGGCGAGCTGGATGTACTTCTCGCCGAGGAGGCTGGACTGTTCCAGGTGGGCGTAGGCGTTGGCGGGCAGTTCGACCTTGCCGTTGACGCGCATGGTGACCTTGGCGTTCCAGCTGCCGGAGCCCAGGGAGACCTCGGTGACCCGGCCGACGGCGACATCGTTGACCTTGACCGATGCCTGCGGGGCGAGGCTGAGCACATCGGCGAATTCCGCGGTGATCTCGTACGGGTGGTCGCCGAGGTCGGCGCCGCCGGGCAGCGGCACCTGGTCGATCCCGGTGAACGACGGCAGGCCGGAGGCGGTGACGACGACGGCCAGGCCGATGCCCACGGCCAGCACCGCGGCGATGCCGGTCGTGCGGGCTCCGGGTCTGCGCAGCGCACGGCTCATCGGTTCGCCCCCTTCTTTTCCGTGACGGGCTTCGCCGGGGTGCCGTAGACGGTGCCGACGGCCGGGAGCGGCAGGGTGGGCAGGGCCTTGCGGCGTGCGCCGTCCACCGGGGTGAGGCCGGCGAGTCCGCTCGCCCCGGTGAGCGGTCCCATGGAGAGCTCGTTGAGGTTGGTGCGGCCGTTGAGGGTGCGGTTGACCGGGTCGTAGGCGTTGACGACGTTGCCCGCGGCGAGCGGCAGCGTGTCCATCGACTCGGCGAGCGAGGCCCGCTGGTCGACCAGGGTCTGGGTGAGCGGCACCAGGGCGTCGACATTCGCCTTCAGGGCGCCGCGGTTCTTCTGGATGAAGCCCTTGACCTGGCCGAGCGCGGTGCCGAGTTCCTTCAGCGCCGCGCCGAGGTTCTCCTTGTCGTCGGCGAGGAACCCGGTGACCGAGTTGAGCTGCTGTTCGGCGGCCCGCACATTGCCGTCGTTGTCCTTCAGCATGGTGGTGAAGGACTGGAGGTAGGACAGCGTGTCGAAGAGGTTGCCGCTGCTCCTGTCGAGGGTCTTGGTGGCCTTGCCGAACTGCTCGATGGAGTCCCCGATGGCCTTTCCGTTGCCGTCGAGATTCTTGGCGCCGGTGTCGAGGAGTCCGGAGAGCGCGCCGTCGGCGTTGGCGCCTTCCGGGCCCAGCGCCCTGGAGAGCTCGGTGATGGAGTCGTACAGCTGGTCCACCTCGACGGGGGTGGCGTTGTTCGCGGCCGGCAGTACGGCGCCCGCCGCGAGCTCCGGCCCGCCGTCGTAGGCGGGGGCGAGCTGGACGTAGCGGTCGGCCACGAGGCTGGGTGCGACGACCACGGCGTGCGCGGCCCTGGGGACCTTGACGCCCTTGTCGATGCGCAGGATCACCTCGACCTCCTTGCCGTGGGGCGTGACCGATTCGACCCGGCCGGCCCTGACGCCGAGGATCCGCAGGTCCGATCCGGCGTAGACGCCGGTGGCCTGGTCGAAGTAGGCGGTGACGGTGGTCGTTCCCTCGTCGTCCAGGGCCATCACTCCGGTGGTGGCCGCGACGGCCACCACGGCGAGTCCGGCGCCGATGCCGACGATGCGCTTCATTCTCATGTCAGCGGCCGCCTTGCTGCTTGGGTGGCTTGCACTCGGCCCCGGCCGGGGTGCCCGCGGGCAGGTACTCCTTCGGGACGACTCCGCAGACGTAGTTGTCGAACCAGCGGCCGCTGCCGAGGGTGTTGCCGACGAGCCGGCTGTACGAGCCGGCCAGCGAGAGCACCTTGTCGAGGCTCTTGCGGTTCTTCACCAGTACGGCGGTGACCCGGCCGAGCGAGTCCAGGGTGGGCTTCAGCTGCTGGTTGTTGTCCTTGACCAGGCCGGTGAGCTGGGTGCCCAGGTTCCGGGTGCCGGTGAGCAGCAGGTGGATGGAGTCGCGGCGGGCCTGGATCTCGCCGAGGAGCAGGTTGCCGTCCTTCAGCAGGATCTCGAAGCTGCTCTTCTTGTCGGCGAGGGTCTTGGTGAGCTGTTTGCTGCCCTTGAGGAGGGTGGCGAGTTCGGCGTCCCGTTCGGAGACGGTCTTCGAGAGGGCGGAGAGCCCTTCGGCCGCGCTCTTCACGTCGGGCGGGGAGTCCTTGAAGGTGGCGGAGATCGTCTCGAAGCTCTTGGCGAGCTGTGCGGTGTCGATCTCGCCGATGGTCTCGCCGAGTCCGTTGAACGCCTGGGTGACGTCGTACGGGGAGGTGGTGCGGCTCGCCCGGATGCGCTCGTCCGGGTCCTGCGGGGCGTTGCCCAGCGGGTCGACGGCGAGGTACTTCTCGCCGAGCAGGGTCTTGATGGCGATGCCCACGGTGGAGGAGTTGCCGATCCAGACGTCCTTGACCTTGAAGCTGACCTTCACCTTGGGGCCGTCGAGCGAGACTCCGGTGACCTCGCCGACCTTGACCCCGGCGACGCGTACCTCGTCGCCCTCGCTCAGTCCGGCGGACTCGGTGAAGTCGGCGCTGTAGGTGGTGCCGCCGCCGATGAAGGGCAGCGAGTCCACGCGGTAGGCGCCCAGGCCGACGAGGGCGAGGACGAGCAGTCCGACGACGGCCACGGCGACGGGGTTGCGTTCCCGTACGGGTTTGATCCTCATGACTGGCACCTCGGCTTCCCGACCTCGATGCCGGTGGGCGGGGCGCTGCCGTCCTCGGTCGTCACTCCGCCGACCTTGGCCTCGCAGAGGTAGAGGTTGAGCCATGAGCCGTACGAGGTGAGCCTGCTGATCGCCGCCATCTTGGCCGGGGTCTTCTGCAGGAAGTTCTCGATCTGCGGGGTTCCCTTGCCCAACTGGTCGGACAGGCGCCCGAGTTGCTTGATGTCACTCCTGAGGGGCGCCCGGCCGTCGTCGAGGAGGTCCGCGGTGACGGTGGTGAGCGCGCCCATGGCGGTGACCGCCTGGCCGAGCGGCTTGCGGTCGCCGGCGAATCCGGTGACGAGCTTCTGCAGGGTGACGACGAGGTCGTCGAATCCGGCCTCGCGGTCGTTGACGGTCTTCAGGACCGTGTTGAGGTTCTTGATCACCTCGCCGATCACCTTGTCCTTGGCGGCGACCGTGCCGGTCAGCGAGCCGACGTGCGAGAGGATGCTGTCCACGGTGCCGCCCTCGCCCTGGAGCACCTGGACGATGGATCCGGCCAGCTGGTTGACGTCGGGCGGGGACAGCCCCTCGAAGAGCGGCTGGAAGCCGTTGAAGAGCTGGGTGAGGTCGAGCGCCGGAGTGGTGCGGGAGACCGGGATGGTCGCTCCGGCGGCGAAGCTCCGGCCGACCGGCCCGGCCCCCTGGTCGAGGTCGATGTAGCGCTGGCCGACCATGTTGAGGTACTTGATCGAGGCGGTCACCGACGCGGGGAGCTTGCGCCCCTTGCGGACGGCGAAGCCGACCTCGGCGAGCCGTCTGTCGGCCACCCGGATGGATTCGACCTGTCCGACCTTGACCCCGGCGATCCGGACGCTGTCGCCGACGACCAGCCCGGTGGCGTCGGTGAACCTGGCCCTGTACGTGGTGGTGTCGCCGACGCTCGTGTTGGCGATGGAGAGCGCCAGCACGGTGGTGGCCAGCACGGTCACCAGGATGAAGGCGATGGACTTGGTGAGCGGAGCGGCGAGAGAGCGGCGCTTCACTTGAGCTTCACCTCCGCACCGCGGAAGGCCGGACCGATGAGCACGCTGCTCCAGTCGGGCAGGGTCTGCGGCTGGACTTTCAGTGAGGGAGCGACCAGCTCGTTGACGAGCCGGCTCTCCTGTGGGGAGTTGGGCATGCCGAGACCGGACTTCGGGTCCGACGGCGCGGCGCCGGCCCGTTCGCCGGCGGGCGCGGTGCCGGGTGCGGCGGGCGGCGTCGCCGCGCGGGTGTCCGCGGTCGGGACGGCCCTGCCCACGTACGGCACGGAGTAGCAGTGCGGTCCGCCGGTCGCGTCGTAGACCGGGGTGTCCCTGCCGGGCACGTACTTGCCCTTGGACTTCACGGGCTTGACGGTGACGTGGAGTCCGGGCTTGTCGGTGCCCTTGCCGAGCGCCTTGTCCATGGCCGGGACGAAACCGGCCAGGGTGCGCAGGGTGCAGGGGAATTCGGCGGAGTACTTCGCCAGCAGTTCCAGCGTCGGCCTGCTCTCGGCGGAGAGCCGGATCAGGTTGTCCTTGTTCTCCCGCAGGAACGAGGTGAGGTCCTGGGCGGAGGCGGTCGTGGACCCGTACAGCCCGGCGAGCTGTGCCTGCTGTTCGGCGATGGTGCCGCTGGTGGTGGTGAAGTCGGTGAGCGCGTCGAGCACATCCGGCGCGGCGTCCCCGTACACCTTGCTCACCTTGACGAGTTCCTTGATGTCGGCGTTGAGCGTGGGGAGTTGGGGGTTGAACTTGGCCAGGTGGGCGTCGAGCGTGGCGAGGGTGTCGCCGAGCTTCTCGCCGCGGCCTTCGAGGGCCTGGGAGACCGCGCCGAGGGTGGCGGCGAGCTTCTCCGGCTTGACGGCGGTGAGCAGCGGCAGGACGTTGTCGAGGACCTCCTCCAGCTCGATGGCGTTGCTGGAACGGTCCTGCGGGATGACCGAGCCGGCCCGCAGCGGCTGCGTGGACGGCAGTTCGGGCGGTACGAGGGCGACGAAGCGTTCCCCGAAGAGCGTGGTGGGCAGCATCTGAGCGGTCACGTCGGCCGGGATCCGGTCGAGCTTGCCGGGGTCGATGGCCAGGGTGAGCCGGGCCCCGTTCCCGTCGGCCGCGATGCCGCGGACCTGGCCGACGACGACGCCGCGCAGCTTCACGTCGGCGTTGTCGTGCATCTCGTTGCCGACGCTCGCGGTGCGTACGGTCACGGTGGCGTCGTCGGTGAAGTCCTTCCGGTACACCGAGACCGAGACCCAGACGAGCACGGCGGGTACGAGCAGGAAGGTGACTCCGGCGAGCCTGCGGCGGACGGTCTGCGTCCGGTGGGAGTTCATCAGCCGGCCACCTTCACCGTCGTGGTCGCGCCCCAGATGGCGAGGGAGAGGAAGAAGTCGGTGACGCTGATGAGCACGATGGCGTTGCGCACCGACCGTCCGACCGCGACCCCCACTCCGGCGGGACCGCCGGTGGCGTGGAAGCCGTAGTAGCAGTGGGCGAGGATCACCATCACGCTGAAGATCAGCACCTTGAGCACCGACAGCAGCACGTCGTCCGGGGAGAGGAAGAGATTGAAGTAGTGGTCGTACGTGCCCGCGGACTGCCCGTTGAACAGGACGGTGATGTAGCGGGACGCGAGGTACGAGGAGAGCAGCCCGATCGCGTACAGCGGGATGATCGCGACGACCCCGGCGATGATCCGGGTGGAGACGAGGTACGGCATGGACCGGATCCCCATCGCCTCCAGGGCGTCGACCTCCTCGTTGATCCGCATCGCGCCCAGCTGGGCGGTGAAGCCGGCGCCGACGGTCGCGGAGAGCGCGAGTCCCGCGACCAGGGGGGCGATCTCGCGGGTGTTGAAGTAGGCGGAGATGAAGCCGGTGAAGGCGGAGGTGCCGATCTGGTTGAGGGCGGCGTATCCCTGGAGGCCGACGACGGTCCCGGTGAACAGGGTCATCGCGACCATCACGCCGATGGTGCCGCCGATGACACCGAGACCCCCGCTGCCGAAGGCCACTTCGGCCAGCAGCCGCTGGACCTCGCGCAGATAGCGCCGCAGGGTTCGTGGCACCCAGATCAACGCGCGTATGTAGAAGGTGAGTTGTTCGCCGGATCGGTCGAGCCAGCTGAGCATCGACATCGGTCAGCTCCCCTTCGCGGGGACGATCTGGAGGTAGATCGCCGTGAGGACCGTGTTCACGAAGAACAGCAGCATGAAGGTGATGACGACGGACTGGTTGACCGCGTCGCCGACGCCCTTGGGGCCGCCGCGCGGGTTGAGCCCGCGGTAGGCGGCGACGATGCCCGCGATGAAGCCGAAGATCAGTGCCTTGACCTCGCTGATGTACAGGTCGGGAAGCTGGGCGAGGGCGGAAAAGCTGGCCAGGTAGGCGCCGGGGGTGCCGTGCTGGAGGATCACATTGAAGAAGTAGCCGCCGAGCGTGCCGACGACGGAGACCAGTCCGTTCAGCAGCACGGCGACCAGCATGGTGGCGAGGACCCGCGGGACGACCAGGCGCTGGATGGGCGAGACGCCCATGACCTCCATCGCGTCGAGTTCCTCGCGGATCTTCCGGGAGCCGAGGTCCGCGCAGATGGCCGAGCCCGCGGCGCCGGAGATCAGCAGGGCCACGATGATCGGGCTGGCCTGCTGGATGACGGCGAGGACGCTGGCGCCGCCGGTGAACGACTGGGCGCCGAGCTGCTGGGTCAGCGAGCCGACCTGGAGGGCGATGACCGCGCCGAACGGGATCGAGACGAGCGCCGCGGGCAGGATGGTGACGCTGGCGACGAACCAGAACTGCTCGATGAACTCCCGTACCTGGAAGGGCCGCCGGAAGACCTCGCGGCTCACGGTCGCGGCCAGTGAGAACAGCTTCCCGGTCTCGCGCAGCGGGGAGAGCAGCCGGTTCGGGGGCTTCTCCGCCGGCTGCTTCGGCGCCACCGCACCGGTGGGCGGCGGCTCCGGAGGCCGCACCGGCATGGGGGCCGTCACAGGCGTTCACCGCCCACGGCCGGGGTGTAGCTCTTCATGATGGCCGTGCGGGCCGCTTCGGGCAGCTGGCCCATCATCGACAGGACCCGTTCCCGGCGGCGCACGGCGGCCTGCCGTACGGGCATGCCGGGCGACGGCTCCAGCTGGGGTACGACGGTGCGCGGCCCGTTGGCGGAGCTGATGCCGACTCCGTACCCGTTCATCTCCTCGGCCGCGAGGGTGGCGGCGTCCTTCTCCTCGGCCATCCCGATGGGTCCTTCGCGGCGTCCGGCGAGGAACTGGGCGACCACGGGCACGTCGCTGGTGAGCAGCACCTCGCGCGGTCCGAAGGTGACGAGGTTGCGGCGGAAGAGCATGCCCATGTTGTCCGGGACGGTGGCCGCGATGTCGAGGTTGTGGGTGACGATCAGCATCGTCGCGTCGATCTGTGCGTTGAGGTCGATGAGCAGCTGGGAGATGTACGCGGTGCGCACCGGGTCGAGTCCGGAGTCCGGTTCGTCGCAGAGGATGATCTGCGGGTCCAGGACCAGCGCGCGCGCCAGGCCGGCCCGCTTGCGCATCCCGCCGGAGATCTCGCCCGGGAGCTTGCCCTCGGCGCCCAGGAGGCCGACGATGTCGATCCGCTCCATGACGATCCGGCGGATCTCCGACTCCTTCTTGCGGGTGTGTTCACGCAGGGGGAAGGCGATGTTGTCGAAGAGCGACATCGATCCGAAGAGCGCGCCGTCCTGGAACATGAGCCCGAAGAGTTTACGGGTCTCCATGATCTCGCGTTCCGGACTGTTCACCATGTCGACGCCGTTGATGAGGACGCGCCCCTGCTCCGGCTTCAGCAGACCGATGATGGATTTCAGGAAGACGGTCTTTCCGGTGCCGGAAGGCCCGAGCATCACGCTCACTTCGCCGGCGGGCAGCGTAAGGGTGACGTCCTGCCAGATGTTCTGCTTGCCGAAGGACTTCGTGAGGCCCTCGACGACTACTTCGATTCCCATCGGCCCTCCTTCGAAGTTGTTGTGGAAGTCATCTGTCAGCGCTCCGGCTCTGAGAAATGCGTTGGCGGCTCGTCACACATGCACCAGGAGGCGCACGCTATGTCCGTCGAAACCGCCAGGACAAGCCGTTGAACAGCGGAAATCGACGAACCGGGCTCTCGGTGTGGATCATTTGTCACCGAGTGACAAAGCCGGATGCGGGCTTTGTCGAAATCTGCGCAAGGTTTCCGGCCCACGAACCGGGGCCCCGCGGCCGGCGAACCGGAGCCACCGGGGCTCCAGAGGTACCGAACAGACAGCAGCGGATGCGTTTCCCCGCTGCTCAACGGGACGCTACGGCCCGGTAACCAGCCACCGCAATACCGGTTCGTAAACTTTTTGCACGCCATTCGACGGCCTTTTTGTTTTTGTGAGCGAGTGAGTATTGCGCATCGCTCGTTTGTCGATAAGTGAGCCATTCGGCGCACCGGTATGCAAACGCCCGCCGCGCCCGGAAAATGTGCCGGGTGCGGCGGGCGGCATCGCTGATCTCCGTACTCCGCGAAATGAGGTACCGGCGAGGTGCCTACCGCGCCACTCCCGCGTGCCAGCTCTCCGAAAGCAGCCGGCCGGCGTTGGGGGCCGCCGCACCGGGCAGTGCCAGTCCCCCGGTGTACGTGGCGGCGTTGTTGAGCACCAGGTTGTTCTTTCCGGCCGCCGACGGCAGCGCCGTCTTCAGGTTGACCGCCCAGTTCAGCTCACCGAGGGTCAGGGGGCCGCAGCCGCTCACCCCGGGGACGGCGAAGCCCGCGTCGCCCTGCGCGTTTCCGGTCAGCTCGATGCGGTTGAGCGCACCGCCGGTGTTCGCCGTGCCGTTGGCGTCGAAGCGCTTGCTGCCGATGGCCGGCTGGGTGAGGTTCTGCGGGCGCAGCACGATCGGGTCGGACGTGGTCCCGATGTAGCACTTCGAACCCAGGAAGGGGTTCTCCAGATGGATGCGGACCGGGATGTCGACGATCGTCTTCCCGCTCTGCATCCCTGCGGCCACGTCGAAGTTCCTGGGCGTGCCGGCCGACTGGACGGTGGCGACCACCCGGTTGAGGCTGTTGTCCGTCAGCTGCCTGCAGATGTCGCTGACCACCGGAATCCCGCTCGGGCACATGAGGCCGAGCAGGCCGCCGGGTATCTCCGTCGGCGCTCCCACGATCGCCCCGCCCGCGGGCGGCACGACCTTGGACTCACCCGTCGTTGTGTTCCGCACGACGCCGAACTGGAGGTCGTTGGCACCGGTCGTCGCCAGGGTGTTGCCGAGCTTGATGGAGCCGCTCTCGGAGTGCGAGGCCACGCAGATCGCGATCTCGGTCTGGCCGTCCGCGGCCAGCATGGCCGGGTCGTCGACCGGACACCGGGTGAAGGGCGCCCAGTTGCCGTTCATCTCCTGGGCGGAGGCGGCGCTCGCCGGCGAGGTGCTCAGGGGAATGCCGACGGCGACCGCCATCAGCGCGCCGAGGAGGGCGGGTCTGACGCTTTTCGGGGCAGCTCGCATGATTGGTCCAGCCTTTCTGGGGATCCGGGAGTCAGCGCTTGCGGAACAGCTCTCAGCGTTCGGGCTCGGGCTTCGGCGGCTCGGGACAGTTCGCCGGAACGCCTTCGACACACAGCGGGGACTGCATCATTTTCGTGTAGTTGCCTTTTCCGGAGACCGAGGCGGTGAAGAGGTTGTCGAGATCCTCCGTGACCCCGCAGCCGGAGAACGGCGGCACATCCGCGTAGCCGGTCAGCGGCCCCCCGGTCTTCACCGTGTAGCCCTCGGGGCCGCCCGCGCCGGAGGCTCCCTTGCCGACCAGCTTCAGTGTCATCGGGCTCGCACTGCGGCAGTCGGGGCCGACGTCCAGCGGCTCCCCGTTGACCTCCACGTCATAGAGGCGTGCGCGCATGGGAGCGATGGCGGTCGTCGTCTCCTTGTACTTCTTGGTCTCCGGGTCGGGGGCCGAGTCGCCCAGCGTTCCGATGTCGATCCTGCCTTCGAGGATCAGTTCCACCTTCGCCGTCGTCGGCATGAAGCCGAAGGTGAGGAAGGTGGCCTCGGCCGGCGGCATCTGGGCCCTGCCCCTGTAGTCGAGCGTGCCGTCGGTGGTCAGCCAGCTCTTCACGCCGGTCGGGCATTTGAGGAAGGAGACGGACGTGTTCAGGTTGAGGCGAAGATGTCCGGGGTCGCTGAACTTGATCGCCCCGGCGAGTTTGTTGACGTTGGAGTATCCCGCCATGTAGCCGTGTGCCGGTTTCGGCACCTGCGGGAGCGGACCGGTCATGACCGTGCAGTCGGCGGGCGGCTGCACGCCCCCGGACGGCAGATCCGCCGCCCGTCCGGCCTTCGCACCGCCGGACGGGTCGGGGCCGGTGCCTCCGGACGGCTCGGGGGCGGCCCCGGAAGGCGGCGTGGTTCCGCTCTCCGGGGGAACGGTGACCGTGGCCAGTTCCGCGCTCTGGTCCGGATCGGCCTTGCACGAGAGGGCCAGCGGGGGCGGCGCGTCCCCGGCGCCCTCGGCGGCTCGCGGGGCGAGGCCCACGTCCAGCTGCCCCAGGGCGAAGAGCACGTCACCGCTGGACCTCGGCGTAATCGTCGGAACCTCGCCCGTCGCCCGGAGCGCGAGGTCGCCCGTGGCGGGGAGAGCGGTCTCCGGGATCTCCAGCCCCTGCCAGGGCACATCCGTCGACTCGCCCCGTTGCGAGACCTCGGTCAGCATCCGCGCGGATCCCGAGACGGCCACGGGTTCGGCCCCCGGCAAGGCGGAGAGCACGGAACGCGGGAGCTCGAAGGAGAGGGCCACGTCCTGGATCCGGATCGCCGTCCCGACACTCGTGGTCACCGGCAGCTCCGCCGCGATGTGCACCTTGACCGGCTGTGCGCCGGAGGGAAGTTCACAGGTGTAGGCGACGTCCGCCTCGGCGGTCCGGGTGTCGGTCGCGGCTCCCGTCCCCGGCATGAATCCCGCCACGAGCGTCACCGCACCGACTGCGGCGATGCGCGCGGCGCGCCGCGGGTCCGTGGTCCTTGTTCTCATCTCGGCCTACCTGCCGTCGTCTCGGTGCTCGGCTCTCGTTGCGTATTGCGAAGGGACCTGCCGACGGCGGGCCGCGGAGTGGAGGTGAACCTCCGCTCCGCGGCCCTTCCTTGCCACCGGTTCCGGTCCGGACCGGTTACGGCGAGGTGATGGTGAGCGGCGCGGCGACCTTGTACGTCGCGTCGAACGTCGCCGAGTCACCCGCGTTGAGCAGCCCCGAGCAGTTGTCGGCGCTGTCGACCTTCAGGCCGGTGCCGGTGTTGATGTCGAGTTCGCCGGTGGCGTTGTTGTACGTCACGTTGCTCACGGACCCGGAGATCACGGCCTTGCAGGTGCCGAGGATGGTGTCACCGGTCAGGTTGACCTTGACCCCGGACAGGCTCCCCGAGGTGATGCCACCGCTGTAGCTGCTCGCGTCGATGCTGATGGTGGCACCCGACGCGAGTGCGGCCGTGAAGTTCGAGCCGAGCGGTCCCGGGCACGGGCTGGCCGCGGATCCCCAGGCGGCGGCGGTGATCTTCGCGATGCCGACGCCGGTGGAGTACGTGCCACTGGGAGCGGTGCCACTGGCGGTACCCACCGAGCAGTCCACCTGCTGGCTGGTGTTGGTGTCGACCAGGGTCGCCACCGTGCCGGCCTTGAGCTGGGCCGTGAAGGTGCCGTTCGCGTTGGGGTTGACCACGGTCCACTGCGCGAGGGCGGTGGCCGAGGCCGACGTGGCGGCGAAGCCGAACGCGGCTGCGGCGACGGTCGTGGCGAACAATGCTCGTCTGAGGGTGTTTCTCACGGAACTTACCTCCGGGAAGTGGAGTTGGACGTACCCGATTACCTCGCGCCACGCCCTGGGAATGGGCCCGGCACGAGGGCGGCTCACATCGTGGAACGCAGAAGTCGATGGACTCGACTGCGTGATCGAACTCCGTGCGGATCGAACGTTACGAGCCAGTAGCCCGACGCGGCAATACCCGGCGCAGAAAATCCCCGCGCCTCTCAGCAAAAGCATTCCGCCTTAGCGACAACTCAGCAGATCGCCGCGATTTTCTATACGAAAGTGAGTAGTTACGGCCGTGTCGTGCGCCCCGGCCCCCGCCGGACACTCACCCCAGGCGCAGTCACCAGCGACGGGCCGGCCCGCCGACCGGCCGCGTACCCGCCGGTAAGATCGTCGGGACCTCGGCCGAATGACGTCCTGGCGCCCGGCGTCCACCACGCGACCGGACCCTCGCAGGGCATCACGGAGCACCGCCCCGGGCCACGGTCCGAACCGCCACCGGCGGGCCGCCGGTGAATTATCCATTCCGGCCGACCGGTTTTGAAATTTGCCCGCCGACCCCAAAGGATTCCCCTTCTCCGAATAGCAGGCCCCCCTTGCAATTCCGCGCCCAAGAGGCAGCAAATGACCGATTCCCGCCACGACCGCAGCGCCCAGGGAAGATGCACACCAGCGGCACGAATCCGCACCAATCACCCGGACGGGAATCCGCGACCCGTGGTTGCTTTCTTGTCGCCGGGAGAGCAGATGTCCGAAAAACATTGTCCTGAAGTGAGCACTGGCTTCCCACCTGCACCGAAGCACCACAACGGGGCCGAGATATGTGCCCCTTGCACTTCGATCTTGTCCAAGTAGTGGGCACGACCGCTGACTTGGTCTATCTTCATCGCGAACTTGGTACGCACCTGTCGGTTCGTGGGAGCGCTTTCCCACCGCCTGTCCCCCCACCGGGCGCCGGAGAGCAGGGGGGTCAGTCATGCCTGAACTCATTCAGCCGTTGGACACGGGGGATCCGCTGGGACCGCTCCCCCAGGAATTCGCCGCCATCATGCGGCCGGAACTGCCGAGCCTGATCAAGGAGATCGGCGTCGAGGTCACCCGGGCCTACCCGGAATACGCCCGGCTGCTCGACGGTCCCAACGGACAGGCCATCAGGGTCGGCGTGGAACAGAGCCTCTCCTCCTTCGTGGACCTGGTCGCCGAGCCGTCCGCCTCGACCTCGTTGCGCGACGACATGTGCCGCCGCTTCGGACGTTTCGAGGCGTACGAAGGCCGCACGATGGAAACGCTCCAGGGCGCCTACCGCCTCGGGGCCCGGGTCGCACTGCGCCGGGCCAAGAAGGTCGGCCGGAGTCACAACTTCTCGCCGGCCCTCATGCTCAGCTTCGCCGACGCACTCTTCACCTACATCGACGAGCTCGAATCCCTCTCCAGGGAGGGCTTCCTGGAAGTGCAGTCGCAGACCGGCGAACAGACCGAGGCCATGCGCCGGCGCCTGTTGCATCTGATCCTCGCCGGACGCCCCTCCCCCCGTACCGCCATCGCCGAATTGTGCGAACAGACCGGATGGGCGCTGCCCGACGAGGTCACCCTGGTCGCCGTCCGCGCCCCCGCCACCCTGGACCGGGCCTCGGCCGACCGCGATCTGCTGGCGGATCTCAGCGCACCGCAGCCGCACTTATTGATTCCCGGAGCTTTCGACGACGCCCGAAGACGGATGCTGGACGAGGCACTCCTGGGCACCCACGCCGCGATCGGCCTGACCGTGCCCGTCGCCCTGGCCTCGGACTCGATCCGCTGGGCCCGGCGCGTGCTCGAACTCGTCGACGCGAAGATCATCGACGACGCACCCGTCGTCCTGTGCGAGAACCACCTCATCACCCTGTGGCTGCTCTCCGACCCGGTCCTGGTCGACCAGCTCGCCCGGCGCGAACTGGCCCCGATCTCCGGAATCAGCGCCACTCGCCGGGAACGGCTGGTCGAGACCCTGCGGATCTGGCTGGACACCCGCGGCACCGCGGCCCACATGGGCGAGTTGCTCGACGTCCATCCGCAGACGGTCCGTTACCGGATGCGCAATCTGGAGTCCATCTTCGGCGAGCAACTCACCGATCCCGAGAGCCGTTTCTCCACCGAAGCCGTGCTGCGGGCGCTCCAACTGCGGGCCCGGGGCGACGAAACACCGCTCTGAGTCCGCTTCCGGCCGGATCACGGTCCTCACCACGAGTCAACTTACCTACGGGTAAGGCGAAATAGCCGGTCACTCTCAAACGGTTGCCACACGGAGACGTTCTCAACGAGAAACCCGGAACCGCGTCCCGTACATATGGAGAAGTCGGCCGCCGCACCCGGCGGCCGGGCCGAGAACCGCCTCCTGGCCGACCATTCCGAGAGGGAACCCCCCATGACCGCCTCGCACCTCCTCGTCCCCGTGCCGATTCCGGACCGGGTCGCCGCACTGATCGGATCCTGCATCCCCCCGCACATCCTCCAGGCGGAATTCGACGCCGACTGCGCCGCGCGCGAGGTACGCAGGTTCCGCGGTCCGGGACTCTGCGACGAGGACCGGGCCGACCGCGAGCAGGCCCTCTCCGACCTGGCCCGCGCCAACAAGATCCTCGCCGCGCACCATCCCCGGCTCACGGTGCGGCCCGGCAGCCCCTGGTGATGCGCCCGCACGGCCCGTCTTGCGAAGGGGCGTCCCGACACCTGCCTTACTCAAAAGTAAATTTACTTCGGAGTAAGGCACTGGTGTGGCCGACAACGGCAGGATCCGCTGGAAGATCACCGGCGACAGCGAGGTGGTCTACGAGACCTCGATGGACAGGGGCACCTGCACGGTCGGCGAGGGCAGGTCCGAGGCCGAGCCCCGCACGACGCTGGTGATGGCGGACGCCGAGTTCCTCAACCTGGTCTCCTGCAACGGCAATCCGGTGACCACGTTCATGATGCGCAAGCTGAAGGTCTCCGGCGATGTCGGCCCGGCTGCGGGGCTGACCCGCTACTTCGACATTCCGAAGGCCTGATCCCGTGAGCCACTTCTCCCTCGTCCCCGCGTTCTGCGTCTCCGAGCCCCAGGCCGGCTCCGACGTCTCCGCGATGACCACCGGGGCCCGTTACGACGAGGCCCGTGACGAGTGGGTGCTCACCGGTCAGAAGGCCTGGATCACCAACGGCGGGATCGCCGGGGTCCATGTGGTCGTCGCCTCGGTCGACCCGGCGCCGGGGGCCCGTGGTCAGGCCGCTTTCATCGTGCCGCCCGCCACGAAGGGCCTCGCGGTGAGCCGCACCATCAAGAAGCTGGGCCTGCGCGCCTCGCACACGGCGGACGTGTTCCTGGACGACGTACGCGTACCCGGGCACTTTCTGCTCGGCGGGAAGGAGAAGCTGGACGCCCGGCCGGCCCGGGCCCGTGAGGGCACCAACGCCAAGGGGCAGGCGGCCATGGCGACCTTCGAGGTCAGCCGCCCGACCGCCGGCGCACAGGCGCTGGGCATCGCGCGCGCGGCGTACGAGTACGCGCTGGAGTACGCCGGTGAGCGGGAGGCCTTCGGCCGTCCCGTCATCGAGAACCGGTCGATCGCGTTCGCGCCGGCCGACATCCGCACCGAGATCGAGGCCGTGCGGCTGCTGATCTGGCAGGCCGCCTGGATGGCCCGCAACGACCGGACCTTCGACGCCGGACAGGGCTCCATGTCCAAGCTGCGCGCGGGCGAACTCGCCGTGGCGGCGACCGAGAGGGCCGTCCAGATCCTGGGCGGCGCCGGGTACAGCCGGGAGCACCCGGTGGAGCGGATGTACCGGGGCGCCGAGATCTGCACCATCTTCGAGGGTACGAGCGAGATCCAGCGGCTGGTCATCGCGCGGGCGATCTCCGGTCGCCACATCCGCTGACCCCCGCGTCCTGCCGGCCCTTCCGGCGCGGGTGCCCCGGTCTCAGCCGGCGACCGGGGTGAACCGGACCGGCAGCGACCGCGGGCCGCGGGTGAAGACGCCCTGCTCACCGGGGGTGAATCCGTCGGCGAGCCGCAGATCGGGCATCGCGTCGAGCAGCAGGTTCACCCCCGTCTCCACCTCCGCCCTGGCCAGCAGCGCACCGACGCAGAAGTGCCGGCCCAGCGCGAACGCCAGATGGTCGGCGGCCGCCGAGAAGGCGGTGGTGCCGGTCAGGTCGGTGCGGAAGATGTCGAACCGGTCGGGCTCGCGGTAGCGCGCCCCGTCGCGGTTGGCGGAGCCGATCAGACAGGTGACGGTGGCCCCCGCCGGGACCGTTCCGCCGCTGAGTTCCACCTCCTTCGCGGTCTGACGCATGATCATGTGGACCGGCGGGCTGTGGCGCAGGGTCTCGGCGAAGGCCCGGTCGATGAGGCCGCGGTCCTCCCGTACCGCGGCGAGCTGCTCGGGATGGGTGAGCAGGTTGGCGAAGACGGAGGCGATGGCCTTGTCGGTGGTCTCGCCGCCCGCCGCGAGCAGCAGGCTGCAGAACGCCTTGATGTCCTCGTCGCTCATCCGCACCCCGTCGACCTCGGCGGCACAGAGCGTGGAGAGCAGGTCGCCGCCCGGCTCGTCCCGGCGCCGCCGGATGACCGGGATCATGTACTCGGCGAACTCCCGGCGGGTCCGCTCACCGGCCGCGGCCACCTCCGGGTCGCCCGCCAGATTGCCGAGGAAGGCGATGACGGTGGTGTACCAGCCGTGGAACCGGTCGTGGTCCGCCCGGTCCAGGCCGAGCATGTCGGCGATGACGAGGACCGGGAAGCGGGTCGCGAAGTCGGCGACGAGATCGGCCTCTCCGGTGTGCCGGAAGGCGTCGATCAGCTCGCGTGCGTTGCGCTCGATGACCGGAAGGAACCTCTCCCGCAGCTCCGTGCCCCGGAAGGCGGGGGCGACCAGGGCCCGGCGCACCGCGTGCTCGCGGCCGCTGAGCTGGAGGATCGTCCTGCCGTGGACGGGTTCGATCTGCCAGTCGTAGTTGTCGGTGGTGAACTCCCCCGCCCGGTCCTTGAACACCCGCTCCACGTCCTCGTACCGGGAGACGAGATAACTGTTCGTGGCCTCGTGGCGGATCAGCGGCGCGCTCTCCCGCATGATCCGGTAGGCCCCGTAGGGATCGGCCTCGAAGGCGGGCGAGAGAATGTCGGGCGGGGACGGCGATCGCGGTGCGACCGGCTCGTGCGGGGCAGGGGTCATGACGCTCCGGAGTCGTGAACGGGCAACGCCGTCAAGGTTATTGATCAGCCGTCCACCGGCACACCCTCTGGAGGAACGCCATGCCCGCCGGTTCACGACCGTCCGTCCTGTTCGTCACCGACCTCGCCTACCGGGCGCGGGGCCGGCGCTACTGCGACGAGGACATCCGGCTGACCTCACGGCTGCGGGAGGAGTTCGACGTCGCGCTCTGTCACCCCCGGGACGCCGCCGCGCTGCTGGACGGCTTCGACACGGTCGTCATACGCAACAGCGGCCCGGTGCTGCACTACCGGGAGGAGTACGACGCGTTCCGCGCACGGGCGCGGGAACTGGGCACCAGGGTCTACAACCCCCTGCACGGTCGCGGGGACATGGCGGGCAAGCAGTATCTGGTCGATCTGAGCAGGGCCGGTCATCCGGTGATCCCCACCGTGGACCGGGCCGCCGATCTGGGGAGGCTGCCCGAGGCCCCCGAGTACGTGGTCAAGCCGAAGCTGGGGGCGGACTCGGCCGGGCTGCGGTTCGTACGGGAGGCAGCGCTGCCGGACGGCGAGGACGGCACGCTGCTGGTCCAGCCCCGGATCGACTTCCGCTACGAGGTGTCCTTCTACTTCGTCGACCACGACTTCCAGTACGCGCTGTACGCCCCGGCCCCGGAGCGGCGGTGGGTGCTGGAGCCGTACGTGCCGGACGCGGCCGATCTGGCGTTCGCCCGCGGCTTCGTGGAGTGGAACAGCCTCGACCACGGCATCCAGCGGGTCGACGCCTGCCGGACCGCGCGGGGCGAGCTGCTGCTCGTCGAGCTGGAGGACCTGAATCCGTATCTGTCGCTGGACCGGGTGGCGGAGCCCGTACAGGAGGCCTTCGTGACCCGGATGAAGGCCTCCGTGCGGGATCTGCTGGGCTGACGACCCGTCCGGCCGTCCCCCACATGCGGTAGGGGCGGGGCGGTGTGAAGGTGCAAGCGTGACCACTGCCAGCGAGACCGCCACCGTCGCGCAGAGTGCCGCCGCGCCGCCCGTACTCGATCCGCGCCGCCGGAACATCGTCTTCGCGACGATCGTGCTGGGGATCCTGCTGGCCGCCCTGGACCAGACGATCGTCGGCACCGCGCTGCCGACGATCGTCTCGGATCTGGGCGGCGCGGCCCATATGTCCTGGGTGGTGACCGCGTATCTGCTCGCCGAGACCGTGGCGACGGTCCTGGTGGGCAAGTTCGGTGACCTGTTCGGCCGGAAGATCATCTTTCAGTTGTCGGCGATCATCTTCATCACCGGCTCGTTCCTCTGCGGTCTCGCGACCAACATGACGCTGCTGATCGTCTGGCGCGGGCTTCAGGGCATCGGGGCCGGCGGGCTGATGGTCACCTCGATGGCGCTGATCGCCGATGTGATCCCGTTGCGCGAGCGCGGCAAGTACCAGGGCGCGATCGGTGCGGTCTTCGGGGTGTCGACGGTGATCGGGCCGCTGCTCGGCGGGCTCTTCACCGACCATCTGAGCTGGCGCTGGGCGTTCTACGTCAATGTGCCGATCGCGATCGTGGTGGTCATCGCCGCGGCCCGGACGATCCCCTCGGTGAAGGCCGCGGGCAGACCTGTCATCGACTATCCGGGCATCGCGATGGTCACGGTCGGCGCGAGCGCGCTCATCCTGGCGACGAGCTGGGGCGGCAACGAGTACGCGTGGGGCTCGCCCGTCATCCTCGGTCTCTTCGCGGGCGGCCTCCTCGCGCTGGCGCTGTTCTGCCTCGTGGAGTTCCGGGCGCAGGAACCGATGCTGCCGATGCGGCTCTTCCGGAATCCGGTGTTCACGGTCTGCTCGGTCCTGAGCTTCATCGTGGGCTTCGCGATGCTCGGCGCGATGATCTTCCTGCCGACCTATCTGCAGTACGTGGACGGGGACTCGGCGACCCTGTCCGGCGTGCGGACGCTGCCGATGGTCCTCGGGCTGCTGGTCGCCTCGATCTTCAGCGGCAACGTGGTCTCCAAGACGGGCCAGTACCGGATCTTCCCCATCGTGGGCTCACTGATCATGGCGGTGGGCCTGTATCTGCTCTCCCGGATGGGCCCCGGCACCGGGGTGTGGCTGGAGTCGCTGTACATGCTGGTGCTCGGAACCGGCATCGGTCTGGCGATGCAGGTCCTGACGATCGCCGTGCAGAACACGGTGGACTACGCGGACCTGGGCACGGCGACATCGGGCGTGACGTTCTTCCGTACGCTCGGCAGTTCCTTCGGCACGGCGGTCTTCGGCACGATCTACGCCAACGCGCTGAAGCCCAATCTGACCGACGGCGTCGCGGCGGCGGCGCGGGCGGGCGGTGACCCCGCGGTACTGGCGAAGGCGGCGCAGAGCCCGGCGGGCCTGCACGCTCTGCCCGCCGCGCAGTCCGCGCCGCTGGCCCAGGCGTACGCAGACACGTTGCACACCGTCTTCCTGTGGACGGTGCCGGTCGCGGTGCTGGGGTTCTTCGTCGCGCTCTTCCTGAAGCAGGTGAAGCTGCGGGACACGGCCCGGGTCGGCTCGACGGACATGGGCGAGGGCTTCGCGCAGCCGGGCAACGCCGACTCGGCCAAGCTCCTCGAATTCGCCGTGGCCAAGATCCTGCACGGGGCGGGCCCGGACACGGCCCGGCGGATCATCGCGGACTCGGACACCCGGCTGGACATGGCGGGCGCCTGGGCGGTGATGCAGGTCGAGCTGTTCACCCGCATGGTCGGCCACGCGGGTCTGCGGCTGATCGCGACCCGGCACCGACTGCCGCCCGAGGTGCTGGTGCCGGTCTTCGACCGGATGATCGAGGAGGGCTATCTCACCGGCGACGGTCATGTGTTCACGCACACCGCCGCCGGGAGCCGGGAGGCGGCGGCGATCACCGACGCCTGGGCACGGTGGCTGGGCGAGCGGCTGGACGAGCACGGGACGCGGGCGGACGACCGGCAGCTGCGGGCCGCGGTGGACGTGATCGCCAAACGGCTGCTGGCGGAGGATCTGGCACAGGAACTGTCGCCGCAGAAGGCCCTGGCGGGAACGGCGGGCTGAGCGGGATCCGCCGCCGTCCGGTCACGTCAGTCGGCGAAGACCGCGGTCGCGTACACCCAGGCGCCGTCGTGCCGGACGAAGCGGCTCTTCTCGTGGAGGGAGTCCGGCCGCCCGTCGTCCGTGAAGTGCGCGCGGAAGGTGACCGTGCCCGTGGTATGGAACGCACTGCCGTCGGTCGTCTCCAGCACCTCCAGGCGCACCCATCGCAGCCCGGGGTCGAAATCGAGGGACGGCGGCCTGGTGTCCGGGTGCCAGGTGCGCAGCAGATACGCCTCGTCCTGGACGACGAAGGCGGCGTACCGGGAGCGCATCAGCGACTCGCAGGTCGGCGCGGCGGCGCTCCCGGCGTGCAGCCGGCCGCAGCAGCGCGCGTAGGTCGCGGGCAGGCCGCACGGGCAGGGCGATTCCGCGGTGACCGCGGAGGTGCGTGCCGCGGCGGGGGCGGGCCGTCCCGGTCGTTTCGTGCGTCGTGACATGCGTCCATTGTGACCTGCGGCGAGGCCGGCTCGGGGGACCGGGGTGAACCCGCGGCGGTGTGCGCCGGGGGTCGGTCCGGTACTGCGGCGGAAGGGGGTCCGCAGGTTGGCCGTCGTGCCGAGTCCGCCGGCCCGGGCGACCACGTCGAGGCACTCCGGCGGCCGCCGGGCGAGTGTGATCCGGCGTTCGGCCGGGCGGGGTCGTGCCGAGCTGGGCGCGCACGATGCGGGGTCCGGTGTCCGGGGCGGCCGCGCTCCCGGCCGCGGTGATGATCCGGCCCTCGTCGACGAAGAGCACGTCGGGGTCGGGGCGGACCAGCGGTGGACGCGACGACCGGCCATGGGCTGGGGAGCCGAACGGGGCGGGCGCCTGCCCGGCGCGGACACCGTGCCGGAGCCGGTGGCGGCCAGGACCTCCTGGTCCAAAACGGCGCGGGACCGGCCGGACCCGGAGGGTGCGGCGTCGGTCAGGGCTTGCGGGCGACGCCCGCGTAGCCGGGGATCGGCTCGTCGCCCGGGACCTCGACGACCTCGCCGAGCTCAGGGTGCCAGTCCGCGGAGAGCGAGACGCCGGGCTCGACCGGTTCGAGCCCGTGGAAGAACCTGGTGAACTCGGCGTGGGAGCGCAGCCGCAGCGTCATCCCCCGGGCCCGGTACATGGCGGACGCCTCCTCCGCGCGCTCGGGGTCGAAGTCGCCGGTGGTGTGCGAGAGCACCAGATAGCTGCCGGGGGCGAGCCGTTCGACGAGTCGGTCGACGAGCTCGGCCGCACCGTCCTCGTCGTCCAGGAAGTGCAGCAGGGCGAGCAGCGACAGGGCGACCGGCCGGTCGAAGTCCAGCACCCGGCCGGCCTCTTCGAGGATGGCTTCCGGCTTGCGGGCGTCTGCCTGGATGTACTCGGTGGCGCCCTGCGGAGTGGAGCGCAGCAGGGCCGCCGCGTGGGCGAGAACGATCGGGTCGTTGTCGCAGTAGACGATACGGGCGTCCGGGGCGGTCGCCTGGGCGATCTGGTGGAGGTTCGGCTCGGTCGGTATGCCGGTGCCGATGTCCAGGAACTGGCGGATGCCGTTCTCGGCGAGCCATCGGGTGGCCCGGTGCATGAAGGCGCGGTTCACCCGGGCCATGTCCCGCCCCCGGGCGTCGAGGGCGAGCAGCTGCCGGGCCATCTCTTCGTCGACCGGGTAGTTGTCCTTGCCGCCGAGGAACCAGTCGTACATCCGGGCGGGATGCGGCTTGGTGGTGTCGATCTCGATGGCTCGGGGGTCGTGCCCGGTCATAGCGCGCTCCAAGGGTCCAGAGGTCGGCGAACAAGCAAGAGTCTGGGGCCGGGACGGCCCCGGCGCCGCGGATTCGGGCAAGAAGACCGCTCCGGGTGCGGGGCCGGCCCGCCCGGGAGGCCGTGGAATCAGGTGAGAAGGAAGTCCGCCTGACCGGACTTGGCGCCCTGGATGAAGGCGGCGATCTCGCGTGGGGAGTAGATCAGGGCCGGGCCGTCGGGATCGGCGGACTGGCGTACGGCGATCCTGCCGTCGGACAGCTTCATCGCTTCGACGCAGTTGCCTCCGTTCCCGCCGCTCCACGGCTTGTGCCAGCCCTCGGAGCCGAGTTCGGCGGCCGGCATGCCGTTGTATATGGGATCCATCACAGCTCCTTGCGGAAGTCCCGGAGGATTTCCTTCGTGCGTTGTGCAGTTGCGGCCTGAGCCGCCATGCGGTCCATGACTTCGAGGTAGGAGGCCACCTCGGGGCGCGCGTCGAAGTAGACGGCACCGGTCAGGTACTCGCTGTAGACCATGTCGGGGAGTTCGGGGACACCGAAGCGGAAGAGGACGAACGGGCCGTAGGTTCCGGGGTGGTGTCCCGTCGAGAACTCGGCGATCTGCAGGGTCACATGCGGCAGCTCGGTCGCTTCGAGCAGCCGGTCGATCTGTTCCCGCATGGCCTCGACGCTGCCGACGGGACGGCGCAGCACCGTCTCGTCCATCACCACCCAGAGTTTCGGGGCGTCCGGCCGTGTCAGCAGGGACTGGCGCTGCATCCGCAGTGCGACATGGCGTTCTATGTCCTCGGGTCTGGTCTGGCCCACGGCCCCGGTACGCATCACCGAACGCGCGTAGTCCTCGGTCTGGAGCAGTCCGGGGACGAAATGCGGCTCGTACATGCGCAGGAGGCTCGCGGCGCCCTCCAGGCTGACGTACATGCTGAACCAGTCGGGCAGCACGTCGTGGAACCGCTGCCACCAGCCGGGCTTGTTGGCCTCCTCGGCGAGCTCCACGAAGGCGTCGGCCTCGTCGTCGCCGACCCCGTAGGCCTTCAGCAGCATCTGTACATAAGGGATCTTGAGAGCGACCTCGGCGGTCTCCATCCTGCGTATCGTCGCAGGTGCGACCCGCAGCACCTTGGCAGCCTGGTCACGGCTCAGGCCGACACGCTCCCGCAGATCCTGCAGGCGCTTGCCGAGAACGACCTGACCCACGGTCGGGGCGGACCGCGGTTCGCTCACTTCAGACCTCCCCATGCGCTGTTTTTGAGCAGTGTGCCATGTGCGGGCCGACCAGAACACAGCCACTCTGAAAATTTCAGAGTGCCCCTTGCCAAGTGTTCACGACAGGGGGAGAGTTGGTGAGTGAACCAGTTCACGATGTCGCGACCGCTCCCATTCCCATGGGCGTGCGGAGCGTGACGCAGCCCCCACTGTGAGGAATCGGTTGTGGCACCTGGCAGTGCGCTCATCCCCCGGCTCATGGATCTCAGTCCCGGGACGGAGGCGCTCCGGTACTGCTTCGCCCTGCCCGCGCACCCCGAATCGGTGGCGGGTGCACGGCGGCTGACCAGGGCCCGGCTCGACCAGTGGCAGCTCGACGCGGACGCCCATGACTCGGCGATCCTGATCGTTTCGGAACTGGTCACCAACGCGGTCGTGCACACCATGAGCGCTCGCGTGCTGTGCGAGCTGCGCTGTCTCGACAGACGGCTGCGGATAGCCGTGCAGGACCAGGGGCACCTGCCGGGCGGACCGCAGCTGCGCCGTACCTCCGACGACGAGCACGGACGCGGCCTGCTGCTCGTCGACACGATGTGCAGTTCCTGGGGTTCCCGCGACGCGGGCAACGGCTCGGGACGCATCGTCTGGGCGGAACTGCCGCACGGCTCGGAGCGCCCATGCTGAAGAACGCGATGTCCCATCTCCTCGGCACCCGGCGCCCCCGCGAGCTGCGGCCCGCCGCCGGCCCGGTCGGCACGGTCCGGCTGCCCCTGCCGCCCGCGCTCTCGGCGAGCCTGGGGTGCGACGCGGTGGGGGTGCCCGCCCGGTACGGCTTCCGGCTGATGTCGCACCTGCCGCGCACCGGCTGCGTCTTCGCGGACGCCGAGCGCTGGTGGTGGATCGTGCCCGCGGGCTCCGACCTCGATCTGGACTGGCCCGCGCAGGCCTGCTACGCGAAGGGGGCGTTCGTCCCCGCGGTCCGGCCCCGGCTGATCCACCAGCCCGACAACCGCACGCCCTACACACCGCCCATCCCGCTGTTCCTGATGGTGTGCCAGGTCACCGGTGTGGCGCCGTCCTGGGCCCCGTCCGGCGGCGAGCGAGCCGTTTCCGCTCCGTGACGACGGGGGGCGGGACCACCGGATTGCGGTGAGGCGCGGATCGATGGCGTACGTGGAGTCGGGGCGGTGCGGTGCGCCGGGACGGCCGCGCACCGAAACGGTGCTCCACGGACCGTCACCGTACGGAGCCATGCCGTGCGTCGCGATGCGAACAAGCGCCTCGGCCAGCCTCTGACCTGCGGTTCTGCTTGCAGGACACCTCGGTCACGCTGCGTTGTCAGTGCTCCGTTCTACTGTGGCACCACTGATCGAAAAGCCCGCTGCGGAGCGGGCTGCGGGCGGGAAGGGGGCGGAACTGTGCACCGCTGGGAATATGTCGAGGGCACCGCGTCGAAGTTCTGGGAGACCGAGGCCGAGGGCGCCGTGGTGACGGTGCGCTACGGGCGGTGCGGGAGCGAGGGCCGTACACAGGCCAAGGAGTACCCGTCGGCCGAGGCCGCCGCCGCCCAGGTCGTCAGGACGATCGCGGAGAAGGAGAAGAAGGGGTACCGCGAGGTCGGGGCGTCCGCTTCGACGCCCGCCGCCCCGGACACCACGACCGTCACCGGTGCGGCTCCGGCCGAGACCGCCTCCGCCTCCGCCACGGTCGTGGACGACAGCGCGACCGTTCTCCCCGACGAGGACACCTTCACCCTGCCCGACAACTGGAAGCGGGCGCTGCACCCCCGGCGCGGCGGAGCGCGCCGCGGCCCGGCCAGGGCGAAGCGCGAGACGTTCGAGGCGATCGAGACCAAGCTCGCGGAGGACGCCGCCTGGATCGCGGAGTTCGCGGACTCGCCGCGTTCGGACACCGCGGCGGCCGAAGCACTGCGCGCGCACCTCGGCGCAGACCCCTGTCCGGCCGGTGCGGCCGCGCTGACCGCGATCATCGACACCTCCGGATGGGCGGACTTCTGGTCCGAGCGCTACGGTCTCCCGTTCGCCGCCCGGGCCGCGACCGAAGTGTTCTCGGTCGACGCCGACTGGCAGCAGAGCGGCCTCACCCGGGGAGCACCCCGGCTCAGGGCGCTTCCGGGCCCCCGCCACCAGTACTGGGCCTGGCACCACCGAGCGCCGATCGACCGGGTCCGTGCGCTGCTCGCGGCAGCCGACGAAGCCACCTACCGGGCGGCGGTCGAGGCCCTGGCCGAGTGCCGCACCGACACCCTGCGCAGGATCATCGTCTGCTATCTGGTCCCGAGCGAGACCGGCTGGGTCGACGAGCTCTGCGCGGATCCGGCGGTGCACGCCGAGCAGGACCGCACGCTGCGTGCCATGGTGTTCAGCTCGCTGTACTCGGCCGACCAGATGGCCCTGCTGCCCTACCGCCCGGACTACACCCTCGGTGTCGCCACCATCGCCACGGTCGCCGAGGGCGTCGGCCCCGCCATCGCTCCGGCGCTGGCCGACACGCTCGACGGCACCCACTACTACTCGGACAGCGTGAAGCTCGCCGCCGGCGCCCTGGTGGAGCTGCCGACGGACGACGCCTTCCTCGGCCTGCTGGCGCACGCGGACTCCAAGCACGTCCGCCCCTCGCTCCTCGAAGCCATGCGCCGCTATCCGGTACGGGCGGTGCGGCTGCTCGCCGCCGATGCGGTCGGCGGTCCGGCGGCGGCGTCCCGGTCCCGGCAACTGCTCCGGAGCCATGTCGGTGCCCACCGCGACGTGGTGTCACTGGCGCTCGGCGATCTCGGCCCGGAGGTCGTGGAGATCATCGAGCCGCTGCTGAACCCGGTGGATCTGGTCGCCGACGCACCGGCGGACGCCCTGCCCGCCGTGCTGACGGCTCCCCCGTGGTCCCGGCCCCGCACCACGGTCAGGGCCAAGCCCGTGTCCGGGCTGACCGCGGTCTGCGAGCCCGTGCTGGAGTGGCTGCCCGAGGAGCGGGAGGCCTGGGCGGCCACCTCCTCCTGGTACACACAGAATCGCGACAAGGGCGACATGCACGAGTACATCGACGTGCTGCGCCAGGAGTCGCCCCCCGGTGATCTGCGCTCGGCGTGGGTGTTCGTGCACGGCGACGAGGACGTGGTCGCCCCGCTGCTCGCCACCTGGGATCCGGACGATCTGTGGGACGGCGAGGACACCCTCAAGCCGATCGCCGCGCGTTTCGGCCTGGCAGCGCTGCCGATGCTGCTGCGCGCCGTTCCCAGGCAGCCGAGCGCGCTCGCCCCGCTGTTCCTGCCGTACGTCGACGCGGACGTCGCCCGGCACATGGCCGACTGGGCGGTCCGGCTGAAGTCCACCGCGTCGACCGCCCGTGCCTGGTTCGCCCGGCACGGAGTGGCGGCCGCGCCGCTCCTGGTCCCGGCCGCCGTGGGCAAGGCGGGCGCCGCGCGGCTCGCCGCCGAGCAGGCGCTGACATCGATCGCCACGACGCACGGCGACGAGGTGGTGCGCGAGGCCGCCCGGACGTACGGTCCGCAGGCCGCGGCAGCGGTGGACGAACTGTTGGCCGCCGATCCGCTGGAGCGTGCGCTGCCCGCCAGGATGCCGGTGCTGCCGGGTTGGGCGGAGCCCTCGGTGCTGCCGCAGATCGCGGTCCGGACCGGCGGTGCGCTGCCGGTGGCGGCGGTGCGCAACGCCCTGATGACGCTGGCGCTGTCGAAGCCCGGTGAGGTGTATCCGGGGGTCGCCGCGCTGACCGGGACGGCCGAGTCCGCCTCGCTCGCGGAGTTCGCCTGGGCCCTGTTCGAGCAGTGGCGGATGGAGAACATGCCCGCGAAGGAGTCGTGGGCGCTGCACGCGCTGGGGCTGCTCGGCGACGACGAGACGGTCCGCCGGCTCACCCCGATGATCCGGTCCTGGCCCGGTGAGTCGGCGCACCACCGGGCCGTCGAGGGCCTCGATGTGCTGGCCGCCATCGGCAGCGACGTGGCGCTGCTGCATCTGCACGGCATCGCGCAGCGGGTGAAGTTCAAGGGCCTCAAGGTACGGGCCGGGGAGAAGATCGCCGAGGTGGCCGCGGGACTGGGGCTGACCGGCGAGCAGCTGTCCGACCGCCTCGTGCCCGACCTCGGGCTGGACGCCGACGGTTCGACGGTCATCGACTACGGCCCCCGTTCGTTCACGGTCGGATTCGACGAGCAGTTGCGACCGTATGTGCTGGACGGAGACGGCAAGCGCCGCAAGGACCTGCCGAAGCCGGGTGCCCGCGACGACGCGGAGCTCGCCCCGGCGGAGCGCAAGCGGTTCATGGCGCTGAAGAAGGATGTCCGGACGATCGCCTCCGACCAGGTGCGGCGTCTGGAGGCCGCGATGGTCACCGGACGTTCCTGGACCGCCCAGGAGTTCCAGGAGCTGTTCGTCGGGCATCCGCTGCTGTGGCACCTGGTGCGCCGGCTGGTGTGGCTGAGCGACCTGGAGGACGGGACGCGCAGCGCGTTCCGCGTCGCGGAGGACCGTACGCTCGCCGACGCGGAGGACGACGTCTTCGACCTGGCCGATGACGCGACGGTGCGGCTCGCGCACCCGCTGCACCTCGGTGACGAACTGGCCGTCTGGTCGGAGCTGTTCGCCGACTACGAGATCCTGCAGCCGTTCCCGCAGCTCGGGCGGGGTGTGCTCGCGCTCTCCGAGAAGGAGACCGACGAGTACCGGCTCGCCCGGTTCGAGGGGCTCAAGGTTCCGATCGGGAAGGTTCTCGGACTGCAGCGGCGCGGCTGGGAACGCGGGGTGCCGCAGGACGCCGGGGTGGAGCGCTGGATCTCCAAGCGGCTGGGCGAGAACTGCTTTCTCGTGATCGCGCTGGACCCGGGCATCGCGGTCGGCGTGGTCGACATGTTCCCCGACCAGACCCTGGAAACGGTCTGGCTCGACAGCCGGCCCGACGATCACTGGAGGCGTGGCGAATATCCGCACCGCTTCGCCGGCCTGGACGCGGTGACCGTGTCCGAGTTCCTGAACGACCTGGCCGAACTCACCGAGGACGTGGCGTCGTGACCGCGCGGAAGGAGACCCGTGCCGGGGCGCCGGGCGGCGGGGAGGAGCCGGTGCAGCGGCCCCCGGCCGAGGTCCGGTACGCCGAGGAGCTGGCGGCACTGCGCGCCGGCGACCGCGATCCGCGTCCGCCGGGCTGGGAGCTGAGCCTGCGTGCGGCGCGCCGGTTCGTCATCGGTGACGCGGACACCGGCATCGGACGGAAGTTCGTCGGCAACCCCTCGCTGGTCGACCGGGCCCTGGTGACGCTGGCGACGAACCGCGGGCTCATGCTGGTCGGCGAGCCGGGCACCGCCAAGTCGCTGCTCTCCGAGCTGATCGCGGCCGCGGTCAGCGGCGACTCGACCCTGACGGTGCAGGGTGGCGCGGCCACCACCGAGGACCAGATCAAGTACGGCTGGAACTACGCGTTGCTGGTCGCCGAGGGGCCGTCCACCCGTTCGCTCGTACCGGCCCCGATGCTGCGCGGCATGGCGGAGGGCAGGCTCGTCCGGTTCGAGGAGATCACCCGCTGCCCGCTGGAGGTGCAGGACTCGCTGCTGTCGCTGCTCTCCGAGCGGGTGGTGGCTGTCCCCGAGCTGACCGGGCCGGACGGCATGGTCTTCGCCCGGCAGGGCTTCAATGTGATCGCCACCGCCAACACCCGGGACCGGGGCGTCAACGAGATGAGTGCCGCGCTCAAGCGGCGGTTCAACTTCGAGACGGTCTTCCCGATCCCCGACCTGGACACCGAACTGGCCCTGGTCGAGGCCGAGGTGACGACCCTGCTGCGGCGCTCCGGGGTGGAGCCGCCGCCGGACCGGGATGTGCTGGAGGTCCTGGTCGGGACGTTCCGGGAGCTGCGTGCCGGGGCCGGCGAGAAGGGCGGTGCCGGTGCGGACCGCCCGTCGGCGGTGATGAGTACGGCGGAGGCCGTGTCGGTCGCCCACGCCGTGGGGGTACGCGGCTGGTTCCTGCGCGGCGAGCCGGGCAGCGCCGCCGACGTGGTGGCGTGTCTGGCGGGTACCGCGGCAAAGGACAGCCCGGAGGACCTGGCCAGACTGCGCCGCTATCTGGAGCAGCAGGTGCCGCGCCGCCGAGGACCGCAGTGGAAGGCCCTGCACGACGCACGCCATCTGCTGGCCGACTGATGTCCGCGGTGTTCCTGGGGGTGCGTCACCACTCCCCCGCCTGTGCACGGCTCGTCGCACGGACCGTCGCGGAGCTCCGGCCCGCCCAGGTGCTGATCGAGGGTCCGGCCGAGATGAACGGGCGGCTGGACGAGCTGCTGCTCGGGCACGAGCTGCCGGTCGCGGTGTTCAGCCACTACCGCGACAAAGAGCGGTCCGCGACGTCCTGGGCCCCGCTGTGCGACTACTCGCCGGAGTGGGTGGCGCTGCGGGCGGGGTGGGCGGCCGGGGCGCGGGTCCGCTTCATCGATCTGCCGGCCTGGCATCCGGCGTTCGCCGAGCGCACCAACCGCTACGCCGACGCGGAGGCGCGTTACGCGGAGGCGACGGAGCGGCTGTGCCGGCGGTTCGCGGTGGACTCGTCCGACGCCCTGTGGGACCGCCTGTTCGAGGTCGAGCCGGACCGTGGTCTCGCCGAACGGCTCGACGCGTACTTCGCGCTGGTGCGCGGTGACGCGGAGGCCGACGCCGGCGACCGGGCGCGGGAGTCGTACATGGCCGCGTGGGTGCGGGCTGCCGTGGCGGCGGCCGGTGACCGGCCGGTGCTGGTGGTCACCGGTGGTTTCCATCAGCCGGCGCTCCGCGCGCTCACCGCGTCCGGTGCGCGGGACGGGGCGGACGGCGACGGCTGGGAGCGGGGCGCGGACGGGTGGCCGGTGGTTCCGGCCCCGCCGGACGGCGCCATGGCCGGGAGTTTCCTGGTTCCGTACTCCTTCCGGAAGCTGGACGCGTTCGCCGGGTACCAGTCGGGGATGCCGTCCCCCGGCTACTACCAGCAGGTGTGGGAGGCGGGCCCCGAGGCCGCGGCGGACGGCCTGCTGCGGGTGGTCGTCGAACGGCTGCGGGCCCGGAAGTACCCGGTGTCCACCTCCGATCTGATCGCCGCCCGCAGCCTGGCCGAGGGCCTGACGGCGCTGCGCGGCCATCCGAGCCCCGCCAGGATCGATGTGCTGGACGGCCTGGCGGGCGCTCTGATCACGGACGACCTGGACCGGCCGCTGCCGTGGACCGGCCGGGGCACGCTGACTGCGGGGGCCCATCCCGCGGTCGTCGAGATGGTCGCGGCCTGCGGCGGCGACCGCACGGGGCGGCTCCATCCGCAGACTCCGGCGCCGCCCCTGGTGCATGACGTGGCGGCGCGGCTCGCCGGGCTGGCACTGGACGGCGGCCCGGAGGCGACGTACCGCCTCGATCTCACGGACGCCACCGACCTGGAACGCAGCCGGGTGCTCCACCGGCTGCGGGTGCTGGGTGTCCCCGGCCAGGTGCGGACCGCCGGTCCCACGCACGGCGTCGACCCGGTGTTCACCGAGCGCTGGGAGGCGCAGTCCGCCCTGGGGCGCGAGGCCGCGCTGGTGGAGGCGGGGGCGTACGGGGCCACCCTGGCCGAGGCGGCCGCCGTCGCCCTCACCGAGCGCACCCGCAGCGGTCCGGCGGGAGCCGACGGTGCGGCAGGGGCGCTGTTCGACGCGGTGCTGTGCGGAATGGGCGGCTTCTCGGAGCAGCTGCTCGAAGAACTCTCCTCCTCTGTGAGCGAGTTGCAGGTCACCGGCCCGCTCGGGGAGATACTCGCCACGGCTCTCGGGCTGTGGCGGCACGACCGGGTGTTCGGCATGGTGCGCGGTCCGCTGCTCGCCGCCGTGATCGACGGGGCGACGGAGCAGCTGCTGTGGCTCCTGGAGGGTGTGCGCGGCTCGCCGGGGGTGGATTTCCCCCGGCTGCGGGCGGTGGTCGCGGTGCGCGACGCGGTGCTGCACGCGCCGGAGTTGCTCTCCGTCACCCGTGAGGTGGTGGCCGGGGTCGCGCGGCGGATCGCCGAGGACCCTCGGGCCCCGGTCGATGTGCGCGGGGCCGCTTTCGGGCTGGCCCGGTCCCTGGGCCGGGCCCCTGGGGCCCCCGGCGCGTCCGGCGATCCGGCCCGGGTGGTGCGGGCGGTGGCGAGGTCCGGAGCCGATGCGCTCGGCGACTGGCTGGCCGGGCTGTTCGCGCTCGCCCGCGACGAGGTGACGGGCGCGGTGGGCAACGACGACGGCCGTGGAACGGACGGCGCGTCCGAGTCACTGATCGATGTGCTGGACGGCCTGGTCAGCGCGTTGTCCGACGAGGAGTTCCTGTCGGGGCTGCCCGCATTGCGGCAGGCCTTCGCCTTCTTCCCGCCGCGCGAGCGGGACCGGATCGCCGCGCGTCTGCTGGAACGGCGAGGAGTGCGCGGCTCCTCGCGTTCCCTGCTTCGGACCACCGCGGATCCCCTGCTGATCGCCCGGGCCCGCGCCCTGGAGGAGTCCGTGTCCCGACTGCTGACCCGCTACGAACTGGATGCCGCCCCATGACCACGCCCGAACAGGAGCCCGGCCGGGCGCCCGGGCCCGAGAAGGGTTCCGGCACGGCTCCCGACGCGGGGCTGGAGCGCTGGCGGCTGGTCCTCGGCGCCGCCGCCGAACGGCACACCGGACAGCCGGGTCCGGCCGACGCCGGCCGGGACGCCGCGCTCGACTGGCTCTACGGCCGCGACCCCGGCCTCACCCGGCGCGGGGTGCGCCGCTCCGGCTCGGCCCCCCGGACGGGCGGCGACGGGCCGTCCGCGGTGACCGCGGTCGACTGGCTCGACGACATCCACCGGCTCTTCCCGAAGGAGACCGTCGAGCGGCTGGAGCGGGACGCCGTCGAGAAGTACGGCATCCAGGAGATCGTCACCGACCCCGCGGTGCTGGAGCGGGTCGAGCCCAGCCAGACCCTGCTGCGTGCCGTGCTGCGCACCAGGCATCTGATGAACCCGCAGGTGCTGCGGCTGGCCCGGCGCATCGTGGAGTCGGTGGTGAGACAGCTCATGGCCAGGCTCCAGCCGGAGATCCGCCGGGCGTTCCACGGCACTCGCTCCCGCCGGCCCAGCCGGGTGCCGCTGGCGAGGGACTTCGACTTCCGGCAGACCGTGAAGGCCAACCTCGCCCACTACCAGCCGGACGAACGGCGCCTGCTCATCGAGCGCGCCCACTTCCACTCCCGCACCCGACGCCATGTGACGCAGTGGCAACTGATCCTGCTGGTCGACCAGTCGGGCTCGATGGCCGGATCGGTCATCCACTCCGCGGTGACCGCCGCGTGTCTGTGGGGCCTGCCCGGCCTCAAGACACACCTGGTCGCCTTCGACACCCAGGTGGTGGACCTGACCTCGGACGTGACCGATCCGGTGGAGCTGCTGATGCGGGTCCAGCTGGGCGGCGGCACCGACATCGCACGGGCCGTGGAGTACGGCGCGGGCCTGGTGGAGAACCCGCGCCGTACCGTGGTCGCGCTGATCACCGACTTCTACGAGGGCGGCGACCCGTACCGGCTGGTGCGGGCGGTGCGGGGCCTGGTGGAGCAGGGCTCGACCGTGCTGGGGCTGGCCGCGCTCGACGAGGACGCCGACCCGGACTACGACCGGGTGACGGCCGGGAAGCTCGCGGCGGCGGGGGCGCACATCGGGGCGATGACGCCTGGCCGGCTCGCCGAGTTCGTCGCCGAGAGGCTGGGCCGATGACCGAGCCGATGACTGCCGCAGGTGCCGCCGCCGCGCGCCCCGATCTGCTCGCCCTCACCCAGGAGACACTCGCGGCGCTCGCCAACCGGGGCCTGGTCAAGCGCGCCGCGAAGGAGCTGGACGCGGGGACGGTGCCCGTGCTCACGACCGATCCGGACACCACGGTGCGGGCCAGGTTCGGCGACGGCACCACCTCGGCGCTGCCGCCCGGCACCGGACTGGACGAGGGCGACTGCAGCTGCGCCGCACCGGGCGTGTGCCGCCATCTCATCGCCCTGGTGCTGGCTCATCAGCGCAGTGCCGAGGCCGATCCGGCCGGCTCCCCCGCCGCGTTCACCGACTGGTCCCCGGGCAGCACCGACGACGACGCGCTCACCGGCGCGGTCGGCACCCGCCCGGTCGCCTCGGCGCGGCGCGCCCTCGACCGGGGCTATGCCGCTCTCGTGCACCGCCCGACCCCCGATCGTCCCGAGCCCCGGGTCGAGCTCCCCACCTGCACGGTGCGTTTCCCGGTGCCCGGCGAGATCGCCCACGCGTTGACGGACGCGGCCGCCGCGCTGCGAGGTGAGGTGGTGGCGCTGGCGGTCTGGGCGTTCCGGGCCGCCGACGCCACGGACACCGACGAGCGTTCCGTGCCCGTCCAGGTCGGCGGCCGGGCCACCGCACCGTCCACGGCGCTGTCCGCGCTCGACGCGGCCCTCGGGCCGGCCGACGAACTGCTGGCGGAGGGCGTGGCCCATGTCGGCCCGGTGCACGGCGGAGCCCTCGCCCGCGCCGGCGCCGCGCTGACCGCCCGGTCGGTGCACTGGCCCGCGGGCGCGATCACCGAGCTGGCGGAGCAGCTCACCGCGTACGCCGAGCGCACCGCCCGGTACCGCCCGGAGTCGGTCGCCGCCCTGCTCACCGAGGTGCACGCCCGGCGTCGGGCCGCCGCCCGTCCCGGCGTGCTCGGCACCCGCGAGGCCGGGGACACCCCGCTGCGCCGGGTCCGGCTGGTCTCGCTCGGCTGCCGCGTCCACGGCACCGGGCAGTCCCTGACCTCCGAGGTGTACTTCGCCCACCCCGGCGCGGGCACCGTACTCGTGCTGCGCAAGGCCTGGACGGCCGCCGAGGGCAAGGAGCTGTCCGCCCACCGGCTGGCCACCCGTCGTGTCCTGGGCACCACACTGGCCTCACTGGCCACCGGGAGCCTGGTCAGCGAGAGCGTCCGGCGCACCCCGAGCCGTGCGCTGACCGTGGCCCGGGGCAGGCTCGGCGCGACGACCGTCACCCCCGTCGGCGCGGCCTGGACCGAACTGCCCGAGCCCCTGCTGGTACGGGACGTGACCGCACTGGCGGAAAGCTGGAACAACAGGCCGCCGCGGCTGATCCGGCCCCGGGTCGAGGCGGAGGCGGTCCATGTCGTCGAACTGTCCGAGGTGGAGAGCGTCGGTTACGACCCCGCCGAGCAGCGCCTGGAAGCCGTGGTGCGGGATGCGGCGGGGGGCCGGGCGCTGGTGGCGTCGGAGTACCGGCCGGAGTGCCCCGGTGCGCTGGACGCCCTGGCCGATGCCCTGGAGGGCGGCGCCACGCACATCAGCGGTTCGCTGCACCGGTCCGGTGGTGGGGTGCGGATCGATCCGCTCGGCGTGCTCACCCCGGCGGGGCCGGTCGTGCCGGATCTCGCCGCCGGTGACGGCTCCGCGGCCCTGGCCGCGGCGGTGCGGCGGCCGTCCGATCCGCTGACCGCGGCGCTGGAGGAGGCGATCTCCGCGATGTCGGCGGTGCCGCACAGCGGGCTGCGCCACCTCGGCGTCCCCGCCCGCGCCCGGATCGACGAGGCGGCGACCGCGCTGTCCCGCACCGGCCTGACCCGTGCCGCGACGCTGCTGCGTGCCTTCACCGAGGCGCTGGAGGACGGGGCCCTGCCGGCCGGGGAAGCCCTCGCGGCCCGTTCCCGGGCGTGGCTGGACGCCCAGCTCCACCTCCTGGTCAGCAGCGAACTCCGCTCCGACGGAACGGAGTCCGGGACACCCGGGAAACCATGGAACGTGTCCGGGTAGTACCTACGGGCGGTTCAGATAGGCGAGTTGGGGATGGACCTTGAGGTAGCCGTCGACGAGGCGTCCGGCCACGGTCACCGAGTCGACCAGCGGGTGCAGTGCGAAGGCCTTCACCGCGGTGGCGCGGGATCCGCTCGCCGCCGCGTCCAGCACCGCGCGCTCGACCGCCTTGACCGCGGTGACCAGCCCGACGGCGTGGTAGGGGAGCGGATCGACGGCGACGGGGTGGGCACCGTTGGCATCGACCAGGCACGGCACCTCGATGACGGCGTCCGCGTCGAGCACCGGGAGCGTGGTGCGGTTGCGGACGTTGAGGATGAGCGAGGTCCGTTCGTTGCGGGCGACGGCCCGCATCAGGGCGAGCGCCACCTGCTCGTAGCCGCCGGACTCCAGATCGCTCTCCTCCCGTTCGCCCACCCCGGCGACCTCCCTGTTCTCCGACATGTAGGTGGCCTCGCGCTCGGCGCGGGTGCGGTCCCAGGCGGGCAGGGCGGAGGTGGCGGGGTCCTTCATCCGGGCGTAGAAGCCCTCCTGCTGCTCCCGCAGGAAGGCGCCGCGGGTCTGCTCGGCGTCCTGGTAGGCGCGGACCGCTTCCCGGTTGAAGTAGTAGTAGTGCAGGTATTCGTTGGGGACGGCGCCCAGCGACCGCAGCCAGTCGGTGCCGAAGAGCCTGCCCTCCTCGAAGGAGCCGAGGAGTTCCGGGTCGGCGAGCAGCCTCGGGAGTTCGTCCCGCCCGTCGACGTAGAGTCCTCGCACCCAGCCCAGGTGGTTGAGCCCGACGTAGTCGATCCGGGCCCGGTCCGGGTCGGCACCGAGCACCCGGGCGATGCGGCGGCCGAGGCCCACCGGGGAGTCGCAGATGCCGATGACCCGGTCGCCCAGGTAGTGGGACATGGCCTCGGTGACCAGGCCGGCCGGGTTGGTGAAGTTGATGACCCAGGCCTCGGGGGCGAGCCGCGCGATGCGCTGCGCGAGGTCGACGGCCACGGGGACGGTGCGCAGTCCGTACGCGATGCCGCCCGCGCCGACCGTTTCCTGGCCGAGTACGCCTTCGTCGAGGGCGACCCGTTCGTCGGCCGCCCGGCCTTCGAGGCCGCCGACGCGGATCGCCGAGAAGACGAAGTCGGCGCCGCGCAGCGCTTCGTCGAGGTCGGTGGTGGCGGTGGCAGCGGGGGCGTCCGGGACACCGGCGGCCTGTTCGCCGAGCACCCGGGCCACGGCGGTGAGCCGGTCGGCGTCGGTGTCGTAGAGGGTGACCGCGTCGACGCGGCCTTCGGCGTGATCGGCGAGCAGCGCCCCGTACACGAGTGGTACCCGGAATCCGCCGCCGCCCAGAATTGTCAGCTTCACGCTTGTGCATGGTACGGGGACGGGACCGGTCCGGGGGCCCGGCAGCGTCCGGCCCGGTGGCCGTGGACGCGAAAGTCCTCGGTCACCGGGCCGGACGGCGTTGCCGCACCCGTTCCCGGGGGGCGTGTCGGGTCAGTTGCCGCTCCACCACCGGGAGACGGCCCGCCAGAGCCTCGCCGGTGCGGATTCGCCGCGCTGCTGCGGGATCCCTCCGACGGCGGAAGGGGCGGCGGCGGGGCTCCCGGATTCGTCGACGGCGGTGGCCGTGGACGTCGTGCTCATCGGGGCGGTGGCCGTGGCCCGGCCGGGTGTGGGCGCGGTGTGCCGGACGGTCGACTGCACCTCCCAGTCCTGGCGCGGCGTATTGGGCCTGCCCATGGAAGGCGGTTCCTTGTCGTCCTGCGGCGGGCGGGAGGCGAAGTCGGCCGGCAGCTCCACCAGGTGCCTGCCCATGATGTTGCCGACCCAGCTCAGCTCGCTCTCCTCGACGGCGAGTTCGAGGTCGGGCAGGCGCATCAGCAGGGCGTCGACGCCGACGTCCGCGATGGCTCGCCCGATGTCCTGCCCGGGGCATTCGTGGGGGCCGCCGCTGAACGCGAGGTGGGCGCGGTTGCCCGCCATGTCGGCGCCCAGATCGGGCCGGACCACCGGGTCGGTGTTGGCCGGCGCGATGCCGACGATCAGCGCGTCGCCGGCCTTGATCTGCTTGCCGCCGAGCTCGGTGTCGCCGACCGCCCAGCGGCCGAAGACCGCGGTGAACGGCGGCTCGTCCCACAGCGTCTGCTCGACCGCTTCGGGGACCGTCATGTGACCACCGCTGAGCCTGGCCCGGAATCGGGGGTCGGTGAGCACCATCCGCAGGACGTTGGCGATCAGGTTGGCGGTCGCCTCGTAGGAGGCGATGAGGACCAGCCGGAGGTGCTCGCTGACCTCCTGGTCGTTCAGCCCTGCGGGGTGTTCGACGAGCCAGGTGGCGAAGTCTTCCGCGGGTTCGCGCCGGCGGCGCTGGACGAGCCGGGTCAGCGCGTCCAGCACATAGGCGTTGCTCGCGACGGCGGTCGCCGTGCCGCGGGTCATGTCACGGGCGGCCTGGACCATCCGGTCGTTGTACTCCTCGGGCATGCCGAGGATCGCGCACATCACCATCATCGGCAGCCGCTCGGCGAACTGGCTGACCAGGTCGACCCGGCCCTGCTGGCAGAAGTCGTTGACGAGCCGGTTGCTGTAGCGGTTGACGTGGCGGCGGACGCCGCGGGTGTCGATCCGGCCCATGCTGTCGGTGACCGCGCCGCGCAGCCGCTCGTGGGTGGCCCCGTCGGCGAACACGCACACCGGCTGCCAGGTGAAGATCGGGGCGAGCGGGTGGTCCGGGGCGACGCTGCCGTCCTGCAGCGCCCGCCACCGCCGGGAGTCGCGGGAGAACTGCGAGGGGGTACGGGTCATGTGCAGGTTCTCGCTGTGTCCGAGGACCAGCCAGGCGGGTACGTCCCCGTGCAGCAACACGGGGGCCACGGTGCCGTGTTCGGCTCGCAGCTTCTCGTAGAGCCCGTGGGGGTCCCGCTCGGCCTCCGGGCCGTAGAACCGGCGGAGTCCGCCGGGGCCGACGCCGAGGCCGTGCGCCGGGCATCCGGGGGGCGGAACCGGCCCGGGGGCCGCTCCGGGCTCGTAGTGGAATGGGGTTGTCACGATCGCTCCAGGGATCAGGCCGAGTACCGGACGGATGGGGATGCGCGAGGGGGGGGGTGGTACTGCGGTCAGGCGAGCGGGAGGGCCAGACTGTGCAGATAGCGCATCAGGGTCATCAGCACGTCGCGGCTGGAGCCGCGCAGTCGGGCGTCGCAGTCGATCATCGGAACCTCGTCGGGGAGGTCCAGTGCGGTCCGCAGCGCCTCGACGGGGTGCTTCGGGGCGCCGGGGAAGGTGTTGACGGCGACGACGAACGGCACGCCGCGCTCCTCCAGTCTCCCGATGACGTCGAAGCTGACTTCGAGGCGGCGGGTGTCGACGAGGACCACCGCGCCGAGGGCTCCTTCGAACAGGCCGTTCCACAGGAACCAGAACCGTTCCTGGCCCGGGGTGCCGAAGAGATAGAGGATCAGCTCCTCACTGATGGAGATCCGGCCGAAGTCCATAGCGACGGTGGTGGCGGTCTTGCTCTCCACCCCGAAGTTGTCGTCCACGCCGACGCCGGCCTGGGTCATGGTCTCTTCGGTGGTCAGCGGCCGGATCTCGCTGACGGATCCGACCATGGTCGTCTTGCCGACCCCGAACCCGCCGACGATCACGACCTTCACCGCGGCTGTCGCCGTGGTGGGAAGGACGTCCTCGCGCCGGGGGCCGGTGATCGTGTCAGAGCTTCTGAAGTCCATGCATCACCGCTTCGAGAAGGGACCTGTCCGGGAGGGTGGCGCGGACGATGGGTGCGCGCGATTCGATGAGTCCGGCAGCGAGGAGTTCGGTGAGGAGCGCGGTCACCACGCTGAAGGGCAGACCGAGGTATGCCGAGATCTCGGCGACGGATAACGGTGCCTGGCACAGCCGCAGGATCACGGCCTGCTCGGGCTGGACCGTCGGCGTCGGCTGTGCCTGCGCGACGATCATCGTGACCAGGTCGAGCTGCGCCCGCTCGCTGCCGTCGGGATCGCCGGTGATCACATACAGCCGTTCCGGATCGCTCAGAGCCGGATCGGCTTTTCGGCGTTCTCGTCGGGGAGAGTTCATCCGGCCTGCCCGTCGTGGCGCGGCGGGCTCGTCAGGTGGGCGCCAATCCTGACGACCATGTCACGCATCCGCGATCCGACGAGCCCCGCGTCGACCGTCTCACCGGCGAGCACCGCGAGGTACGCGCCCGTTCCGGCGGCCATCAGGTAGAAGAAGCCGCCGGTGACCTCGATGACGACCAGCCGCATGAGCCCGTCGCTGTAGGGGATTTCGGAGGCGACGGCGGCGGCCAGGCTCTGCAGTCCGGCACAGGCCGCCGCGAGGCGGTCGGCGACATCGGGGTCGCCGCCGTGCCGGGCGATGCGCAGACCGTCGGCGGAGAGCACCACGATCTGGTGGATGTCCGGTACGTCGTCGGCCAGTTCCTTGAGCATCCAGTCCATGTTTCCCCGCTGCTGGATCACTTCAGGTCTCCCTTGTCCCACGCATCGTCAGAGTCTTCGTCGGTCCTGGGGTCCTGCGGCACGCCGTTGACCGCGTTGGTGAAGGCCTCCAGCCAGAGCCCGGGAGGCTGCTCCTTGCCGCCGCCCTCACCGCCGGGACCGGGTCCGTGGCCATTGGTGTGGCCGTTGTGCCGGCCTGCGGCGGGTTCGGCGGGCTGGGCCGGGAGGTTGTGCGAGCCGAGCGGTGCCCGGCCGCGGCTGCGGCGTTGCGGAAGCCCGCCCGCGGTCCATTCGGTCACCACCGGGATGTCGTCCTCCATGGCGGCGGGGGGCAGGACCGGCCGGGTGGCGGGTGCGACCGGCCCGGTGGCGGGTCGCTGGGCCACGGGGGTACGGGGCTTGCGGCGGGCCGGCACGACGTGCTTCATCGCCTCCTGGTCGATGTCGCTGGTGGGCCTCGACGTGGCGCCGATGCCGTGGGCGATGCCGGGAGCGGGTCCGGTGGTGATCATGGCGCGGGGCACGATGAGCACGGCGCGGACACCGCCGTAGGCGGACTGTCGCAGGGAGACCTGGAGGTCGTACATCCGCGAGAGCCGGCCGACGACGGCCATGCCGAGTCGAGGGGACTCGCCGAGGTCGTTCATGTTGGAGCCGGCCTGGGCCCTGGCGAGCATGTTCTCGGCCCGCGAGCGGGCCTCCTCGCTGAGCGAGACGCCGCCGTCCTCGATCTCGATGGCGATGCCGGTCTGCACCTCGACGGCGGTGACGTGCACCCGGGTCTGCGGGGGCGAGTACCGGGTGGCGTTGTCGAGGAGTTCGGCGCAGGCGTGGATGAGCGGCTCGACGGCGGTGCCGATGATGGCGACCTTGGCGATCGAGTGCAGGTCGACCCTGGGGTATTCCAGGATCCGCGACATGGCGCCGCGCAACACGCTGAACAGCGGTACGGGCTTGGGCCACTGGCGGCTGGGCCGGGCACCGCCGAGCACCGCGATGGAGTCGGCGAGCCGGCCGATCAGTGCGGTGCCGTGGTCGATGCGGAGCAGGTCGTCGAAGACATCGGGGTTGCGCCCGTGGTGCTCCTCCATCTCGCGCAGTTCACTCGCCTGGCGGTGGACGATCGCCTGGACGCGACGGGCGACGTTGACGAAGGCGCGCTGCGCGGAGTCGCGCATCGCCTCCTCGTTGTCGATGATGTGCAGCACCGTGTAGACGAGGGTGCGCTGGGCGTCGGGCAGGTCCCGGTACATCTCGTCCGCGTCGACGACGTCGCGGAGCACCTCTTCGGGCGAATTGCCCACGCGCAGCCGGTGGATGGCGGCCGGCAGCAGCTCCTTGCTGATCCGCACGGTCTCGTCGTCGTGGGTGGCGATGCGCCGTTCCAGGTCGGCGAAGCGGCGTTCGTACACCGCGCGCTGGGCACGCAGGTCGCGCGCCCGGCGGGTGAGTTGGACACTCAGGGCGGCGACCACGACGGTGGCGACGGCACCGCACCAGACGACTGGTATCCGCGCGGCCGTGGAGGCCAGTGCCGCCGCGGCGGCGGTGGCGCCGCCCATCAGGAGCACGGGCAGGAACACGGCGCGAGCGACGGAGGATTCTCGGTCGCTCGGCGGTGATTCAACACGAACCATCTAAGACCTCTGGCGGTTGATTCGGGAGGTATGCACGCTTGCAGGACAGTCGGGAACAAGCGCTCGAATTCATATCAACTCGACTTCACTGCGCGTGAGCTTAGTCAGATCGAATCAGTGCTTCGGCACATTCACCCAACCCCCTGCGCGAGCGCTCCAGCGGTAATACACTCACGAGTTTTTACACACACCGCCGTCAGACGTGCACGGGGAGTGACAGGCGGGGCAATCCGTCGGTGCCGGGGGTCGGGCGTACCGGGGCGCGGGACAACGTAGGCTCGGAACAAGGAAGTTCAGAGATTTCGGTCCGGTTGGTCACTCGCTTCCGTCCCTCAGCACGGGACATGCGCACAGGTGATCGAACTGCATCGAAAGGGGCACATTCGAGCGAAGGGGAACCGGCACACCATGGGACCGAAACGGAGCTACACCATCGAATCGCTGGACACCGGGCTCCGGTTGATGCAGCTCTTCCTCGCCCATGACACGCTCACCGTCTCCGAGGCCGCCGAGCTGCTCTCCGTCGGCCGGTCCACCGCGCACCGGGTGCTCAGCACGCTGGAAGGACGCGGTTTCGCGATCCGGGACTTCTCCGGCCGGGGCTACTCGGCCGGTCCGGAGCTGGTCCGGCTCGGCCGCCCGGCGGGGTTCGGCCCGGCCGTCCGCGAGCGGCTCGCGGCGGTGCTGGAGGACGCGGTGCTGCGCACCGGCGAGACGGTGCAGTGCACGGCGCTGAGCGGCGACCGGATCATCGTCACCGACGGCCGCGAGTCCCCCCTGCCGGTACGGGTGATGGCGCAGCCCGGCAGTACGCACCCCGCCCACGCCACGTCCGGCGGGAAGCTGCTGCTCTCCCGGATGACGCCGGAGCAGGTCTGCGCCCTCTACCCGTACGAGGAGCTGCCCGCGGCCACGCCGGACGCCCTCGCCTCGCGCTCCGCGCTGCTCGCCGAGCTCCAGGAGATCCGCTCCCTCGGATACGCGCTCAGCCGCGGGGAGTCGGTCCGGGGCATGCACACCGTGGCCGTGCCGCTGACGGGGTCGAGCTGGCGCGACCGGCTCGCCCTGATGGCCTCGGCACCCGCCGATCGCGGGGACGACGCGGCGCTCGCCCGCCTGGCCGGAGAACTCCGCTCGTCCGCCGCGCTGCTGGACACGGACCGAGTGGTTCCGGCCCGGTGACCACGGGTGCGGGTGCGCCGGAGCGGACCGCCGGAGCGCGCCGTCCCGCCCCGGCGCCCGGCTCCGGCGGTCCGCCGCCGGCGTCGCCTACAGCCGGAGTTCGACGGCGTGTGCTTCCACCAGGGCGGCGATCCGTGCGAGGGCCTCGTCCGCGGGCCGCGACGCCGGCCGGCTTCCGTCGCGCAGGCGCAGGGCTACCTGCCCCTCGGCGGCCTCCCTCGCTCCGACCACCGCCTGGCAGGGCACCAGACGGGCCTCCCGGACGCGGGCCGAGAGGGTGCCGCGTTCCGGTCCGGCGATCTCGGCCCGCAGCCCCAGTTCGGCGCACTGCCGGGCGAGCGCCTCGGCGTCGGGGAGTTCGGCGTCGGAGATCGGGATGATCGCCAGCTGGGTGGGTGCCAGCCAGGCGGGGAAGGCCCCGCCGTGCACCTCGATCAGCTGGGCGACGGCCCGCTCCACACTGCCGACGACGCTGCGGTGGATCATGACCGGGCGGTGTTTCGCCCCGTCGGCACCGATGTAGTGCAGGTCGAACCGGTCCGGCTGGTGGAAGTCGATCTGGACGGTGGAGAGGGTGGACTCGCGCCCGGCGCCGTCGGCCACCTGGACATCGATCTTGGGGCCGTAGAACGCGGCCTCCCCCTCGGCGGCCTCGTAGGGCACCCCGGAGCCGTCGAGCACCTCGGTCAGCAGGGCGGCGGACTTCCGCCACATCCCGGGATCGTCGACGTACTTCCCGCCCGGTCCGGGGAGGGAGAGCCGGTAGCGGGCCGCGCTGATGCCCAGCGCCCGGTACGCCGCGCCGATCATCTCCAGGGCGGCCCGTGCCTCCTCGGCGACCTGGTCCGGGGTGCAGAAGATGTGCGCGTCGTTCAGCTGGATGGAGCGCACCCGGGTCAGCCCGCCGAGCACTCCGGACAGCTCGGAGCGGTACATGCCGCCCAGCTCGGCCATGCGCAGCGGCAGTTCGCGGTAGCTGTGGGAGCGGGAGCGGTAGATGACGGCGTGGTGCGGACACAGGCTCGGCCGCAGCACGACCTGTTCCCCGCCCAGGTCCATCGGCGGGAACATGTCGTCGCTGTAGTGCGACCAGTGCCCGGAGATCTCGTACAGCTCTCGTTTGCCGAGCACCGGCGAGTACACGTGCCGGTAGCCGGCCCGCCGTTCGGCGGTGCGGATGTACTCCTCCAGGGTGTGGCGCACGGCGGCGCCGTCGGGCAGCCAGTACGGCAGTCCCGCGCCGATCAGCGGGTCGGTGTCGAACAGGCCCAGCTCGCGGCCGAGCTTGCGGTGGTCGTGCATGGCGGTCTCCTCGCGTCGTCGGGCGGGTGACCGCAGGAAGAAGCCCCGGGGCACTCGCCCCGGGGCTTCTCACTGCACAGTCGTCAGCGCGCCGGGACACTCTCCGGCGTCGTCGTCATGGCAGCGCGCTTCATGCGGTGGACGTTAGCAACGGCGTGCGGGAATCCGCACGGGTTTTTCCGGGGCCGTCGGAGCCGGCCCCGGCCTGCCCCCGTGCTCAGTGCCGGACGCCGCCGATGCGTCCCTCCAGTTGCACCAGCAGCTCGCTGAGCTGGGCACTGAGCCGGGCGCGCGACTGCTCGTCGAGACCGGACAGCACCGTGCGCTCGTAGGCGAGCTGCCGGGGCAGCAGCATGTCCACCAGCTCGCGCCCCTCCTCGGTGAGGCGGATGTGGTTGACCCGGCGGTCGCGCTCGTCGCCGCGGCGGTCGACGAGGCCGCGCTCCTGGAGGATCCGCAGCCGCTTGGTGACGGCGGCGCCGGACGAGAAGGTCTCCCTGGCCAGTTCGCCGGGGGTGAGTTCGCGGTCGGTGCGGCGTACGGCGCCGAGCAGGTCGAACTCGGCGCGGGTCAGTCCGGCGGCGCGCAGCGGGGCGTCCTCCGCCTGCTGGAGCAGGGCGGCGCAGCGGTTGATCCGGCCGATGAGTTCCATCGGTCCGGTGTCCAGTTCCGGGTTGACGGCCTGCCACTGCCGTACCACCGAGGCGACGATGTCGTCGGTCACACCGCTCCGTTCTCCGGGGCGCGGGCGATCGGCCCCCGCCGTGTTGCTGTCGCGGCGAGCGTACGGTGTCCGGCCTGCTCGGCCGCGAGGACCCGTTCCTGGGGCAGTGCGCGCTGCCACCATTCGCCCGCGGCCGTGTCGTCCGCCTCGCGCAGTTCGACGAGCGAGCCGGTCAGCCTGCGGCGGGCGGCGTCGAGCGCGGCAGGCGTGGGCTGCGGGGCGGCCAGCGCGTGTACGACGTGGGCGCGGGCCAGGTCGGTGGCGGCCAGCGCCTTCTCCAGGCGTCCGGCGGCGCGGCGGTTGGTCACCAGCACGGCGGCGAGTATGCCCACCCCGGCGCCGATGACGGTGTCCAGGACCCGGTCGCCGACGAGTTCGCCCGCCGGGTGGGTGCCGCCGAATTCCAGCACCAGCAGGGCCATCGGGGTGACGGCGACGGAGCCGAGCCAGTAGTTGCGGGTGATCAGCGCCTCGGCCGCGAAGCCGAAGAGGAGGCAGAAGCCGATGAGGGCCAGCGGTCCGGTGCGGCTGACCGGGAGGACGGCGGCGAAGACGAGGACGCCGAGCAGATTGCCGAGGGTGCGCTGGAGGGCCCGGTTCCAGGACAGGGTCACATTGGCCTGGTACAGGGAGGCGGCGGTGACGATCGCCCAGTAGGGGCGGCCGACGCCGACCGCCTGGGAGACGTATCCGGCCAGGGCGCAGCCGAGGAGCGCGCGGGCGCCGATGGGCAGCAGCGGGGATCCCGGGGCGAGGCTGCGCAGCAGCGCGCGGCGGGCCTCGCGACGGCTTCCGCTCCGCCGGGCGGCCCGTTCGGCGTCGATGCCGAACAGTTCCTCGGTCGTGCCCGGGGCGGGCGGCGGGGTGGGGA